>NZ_JBLFFK010000030.1:0-60327 GCF_051400715.1 Neorhizobium descurainiae | reverse complement strand
ACGGACGTGCCGGCATTGATCTCCTTCGCTCCCGGATCATCGGAACATGAGCTGCACCGAAATTGCGGAAGAGCCCATTAGTGCCGAAGTAAATTCCCCACTTATGCCGACGTGGACGCGAGGAAGAGTTGAGGATTTTTTCAGCGGCCGCCCGATGCCGGACCACCGGCGTTCCATCGTTCTGATCAACACCTTCCGGCTGAAGGCGGAGGATCCAGCGAAATTGATAGCTCTGCTAACCAAAGTCACAGAAGAGTCGGTGGGGATGGCCCCCGGTTTCAGAGGCGCCACGTTGCACCTGAGCCTGGATGGCGAGCGGGTTGTGATGTATGCGCATTGGCAGAGCCTCGCGCAATATGAAGCGATGCGCGCAGGCAGCGGCTCGACAAGCGCGATTCAGGAAATTATGGAGATCGCGATCTTTGAGCCCGGCATGTTCGAGGTCGTATGTGAGTTTCAGCCGCCGGATATGTGACTTTGCGAATCGGAGGTGCAGATCCTTGGCCGGCTCGGAAGCCAGACATTCACAGGTCTGTTCAGGGAACGGATACTGCCGCAACCAGGTGATCGGGTTGGCTTTCGCCCGCAGGAAAGGCACGTTCATCTATTCGACGCGGAAAGTGGCAGGAGGTTAAGCTGAGATGAGTGTTCGTTTGATCGATGATATTAGGGACGGCCTCTTCGTCGGGCGCGCCTGGAACCCGGCCGTTTCCGGCCCGAGCCTTGTGACGCTTCGCGGCGGCAATGTGGTCGACATCACCTCTCGGGAAGCGCCGACGATGAGCGCGCTTCTCGAGCGCGACGATGCCGCCGATTTTGTGCGGGCTGCCGGCGGGCAGAGCCTCGGCACGCTAGACGAGATCGCTGCAAACAGCACCGGCAGACCCGATCCGGCAAAATCCTATCTGCTGGCGCCCGCCGACCTGCAGGCCGTCAAGGCCTGCGGCGTCACCTTCGCGCAGTCGATGATCGAGCGGGTGATCGAGGAAAAGGCCGCCGGCAATCCGGATCGGGCGGCGGCGATCCGCGGGAAAGTCAGCACCATCATCGGCGGCAGCCTTCGCGACCTGAAGGCCGGTTCGCCGCAGGCGGCCAATGTCAAGGAAGCGCTGATCAAGGAAGGCATGTGGTCGCAATATCTGGAGGTCGGTATCGGCGCGGATGCGGAAGTCTTCACCAAGGCGCCGGTCCTGTCCTCGGTCGGCTGGGGCGCCGATGTCGGCCTGCACCCGATCTCCACCTGGAACAACCCGGAACCGGAAATCGTGCTCGCCGTCAACAGCCTCGGCGAGATCAAGGGGGCGACACTCGGCAACGATGTCAACCTGCGCGATGTCGAAGGCCGTTCGGCACTGCTGCTCGGCAAGGCGAAAGACAACAACGCTTCCTGCTCGATCGGTCCTTTCGTGCGCCTGTTCGACGAGACCTATACCTTGGACGATGTCCGCAACGCCGAGCTCGACCTGAAGGTCACCGGCCTCGAAGGCTACGTGTTGAACGGCAAGAGCTCGATGTCCCAGATCAGCCGCGACCCGCTCGACCTCGTCCGCCAGACCTGCGGCAGGCACCATCAATATCCGGATGGCTTCATGCTGTTCCTCGGCACGCTGTTTGCCCCCACCGAGGACCGCGATGTCAAGAACCAGGGCTTTACCCACAAGATCGGCGACGTGGTGGAAATCTCCTCGCCGGCGCTCGGCAAGCTGCGCAATACCGTGCGGCTTTCCACCGATTGCCCGGCCTGGGAGTTCGGCATTTCGGCGCTGATGAAGAACCTAGCTGCACGCGCGCTGCTATAGGAGAGGTCATGTTTTTTATCGTGAGCGGGCGGGACAAGCCCAACAATTTGGACACACGACTAAAATTTCGGGCTCAGCACCGGGCTCACTACGGGTCTCGGAGATGATCTGCTGCTGTCCGGTCCTTATTTGGATGACAGACCGGCCTTCCGGTCTCAAACCCTGAACACATCGGGCTCAAGTGACCCCAAACAGTGCCTGCGCATTTCCGAAGCAGATTTCTTCCTATCGTGTTCCGATAGGTTCAATGATTCAAAGATGGCGATCGTGTCACGAATATAGCCTGGACGCCGCTCTGGGTCGAAAGGGCCGTCAGAGGCGAAAGACCTTGTCGACGCCATAAAATGCCAAGCCACAGTCTGTGATAGGTCGCGAGCCAAAGACTGCGGTGTCAATAACGCTGCCTTTCCATCCGCGTTGACGCAAACCATCGGGCTCTTGAAGGACCTGAACCAACGACCCACCCTTCGAATTCTTTAACTTATGGACGTTATTTTATATTTTTTCCTCCATCACTCGCCTTGGCGTCGGAGTGGAACATGTCTTCGACGTCGTGGTGTCGACGGGTGTGATGTCGCCGGGATAGCCGACGCACTTCTATCGGCTCGTCGTATGATCGTGATGAGCATCGACCGCTTCACCTTCGAATGCGGTGCGCAAGAGTTCGGTGTTAGCAAAACCGCCTGCGAAGTGGCTGCCGAAAACGGTGAACGATCAATCCCGACGGTCTCGTGTTTGCCGACCAGGGTGTCGAAAATGGCGCAGCCGATGCGTACTGCAGGTTCATAGCTGGCGACGCCATGATCAAGATTTCAACACACCCTGTCCGCACATTGAGCTGTGTGCGCCACCCGGACTGAAAAGGAAAGCCTATGAACCATGCGAGCCGAATTATGCCTGTTCTGGCATTCCTGAACATCGTTCCGACTTTGGCCGCATGCTCCGTGGAAAAAACACCGTCTGCGGCTTCGCCCGCCCGATGCGACGCTGCAGCCGCCCGAACGCTCGTTGGCAAGCTCAAGCCGACCGAGGAAGAAGCCAAACGCCTGACCGGAGCAACCACCGTGCGTCAGATCGCGCCCGGCCAGCCCGTGACACACGATTATAGGGAGGCGCGGATCACTGTTGAGACCGATCCCTCCTCTGGCCGCGTGGTAGGAGTTACCTGCGGATGATCATAAGCCTAACATGCGGTGGGCGCCATTGGCCGGATTTGAACGGGACGTAGCAAGTTGCGACGTCCGAACGAATGCCCGCACGATGCCGATCTTGAGGCAATGCTGCACCCGTACGGTTTCTCCACCCGCAACTACCCTAAACTAAGGGTCAATATATTCCCGATAACATGCCATGACCCCATTGCGCTGATCTCAACGCCCAGCTCTTCGATAAACTTTCGACGACGAGCTTGCTCCCTCGTTTCGCCGAACTCAATAAAGCCGCCTGGCGGCTGCACCCCTGCGGGCGCCGCACCCCTACGGGCACATCGTTCCGGTCCCAAAACTTCAGCCGCTAGTAAGCGACCCGGGTGCCAGATCAGACCAGTGACGAATGGACGAATTGCAGATGGAGGACGCCAGGCCGTCATGAAGGCACCTTTAAAAAGAGGGTGCCAAAGGATCCGAACCGCGGACCTGGAATTTTTCATTTGGACAGCCGGTTCATCCCGTTTTGATATTTCCCAATGTCGGTGCTTGCCAACCTCGGCGGTCTCGAGGGTAACGGTTGGCCGGCAATAAGGGGCGCGGATTTTCATCAGGAGCGTCCAATGAGCGCCGGCCACCAACGTCGAGTGCTTCCAATTGGAACGGTCTCTTCAGGCTGCTCAAGCCCGGAGGGCGAATAATGGCGCGGTCAGCGTTGGAACCGCTCCAGCATCTTTTTCAGTTGTGCATTCTGCAGCAGAAGCTTGCGCGCCAGTTGCTCGCGGAGCAGCCTGATCTCTTCATCAAGGCCGATGGCATTGTCAGAAACGGTGGGGACGCCTGGAGAGGGCGGCGGAATGGCTTCACCCGTCGCCGCTGTCTTGCCCCGTCTGCGGCGCTTTCGCGTTACACCTTTGCCAGTCGGCGGGGGTTTTTGTGCGTCGCGTGCGACCCTACCGGCGTCATTGGATAAGGCCGGACCAGTCGCCTCCACGGGCCCGGCGCCTTCGATATCCGCCGCGCCATGAACACCAATTGCCGCCTCTTCGGAATGATCTTGATCCGCTGGGACCGCCTCCGATTGGTCGTGAGGGACCAGCTTTTCATCGACCCGAGGTTCCGCAGCATTCAATCCATCATCGGCTGCCGTTTCTGTCGGCTTGGCGATGGCCAATACGTCCGGCTTCACATCATCGGTCGAGCCGTGTTCTTGGCGCTGCTGGCGTCGCGGTGACACCAGCCGAGCAAGAAGTTTCCAGGGGGACGCCATTTATTCGACCTCGAATTCTAATCCGCATGCAGGCTGCGCGCAAAAGCGTTGGCGGCAGGATTACTGCCACCAAAATGTTCATCCCGATAAGCATGAGAATGCGGCCAGCGCTTGGCCGAATGCTGCCGATCAACCGAGGTTGAGTCGCTTTCGCAGATCGGCGTTTTCAGCACGGAGCTTCTCGGCCAACAGCTTGCGCAGTCTTTGGTTTTCCTCCTCCAGCTGCAGAAGATCCGCAAACTCATCAACTGCCGCCACAGACGGTGCGGTCGCTTCCTGAACAGCCTTCGGAGCACGTTTGACAGGCACGCGCCTGGCGCTCGCCGCACCTTCGTCAGACTTTGCCTTACGCCCTCTCTTCTGCTTTCCAGCTGCGGCATTCGAAGCTGCTGCCGGTTGCGCCGAAACAGCAGCTGAAGCCGTTTCAGGCGCCGCCTTCCTGCCGCGCGGTTTGCGCTCCTTCTTCGCTACATCAAGCGCCGCTAAGGGGGGCGTGTCAGCATCAGTCATCGTATTGTTTTCGTCGGCCATTATGGTCTCCTGTAAAGCCGATGCATTTGTCTCCTGCTCAATCGGCACTGTCAACATCGCCTCGGCCTGATCTTCTCCAGCAAAAGACATCCCGCTGCTGCTAGTTGGAGAAGCTTCTGGCCAAATTGGCATTGCCTCGCCCTGCAGATCTTGTGCAACGGACTTGAGATCCATGTCTCCCCAGATCGAGTTCGGGTGTGAATTGAGTTTCCGTCGACCAGATCGATATTCGACGGCAAAGCTGCGCTGGACTTTTTTCACTTTGAGAGGCCTTAGGTGTCTGCGGTGATGTTTCGGCGATGTTTCAGCATCGCAACGGGCAAGAAATAGCGAGTACCACGTTGACGGTCCAGGTAAATGACCTGTAGTGGCCTACCGCTTTTGATTCATTGGGATAGCACGGGTGCTATACTGACTGATTGCAGGTGGTGTCGGAGGCGCAGATGGACCGGATATGTCGGGTATTTCCCATTCTCTGAACACGACCGGTGGGTTTTGAGCGGCATCCCCGTCGTCTTGCGCAACACTGGCATCTTGAACCGCATCAACATAGTTCTTATGCCGTCCGCCACGGTTACGACGATCTGGAATTGGCGATGTCTCGCCCGTTTCGCAAGCATGGGCGTCAGTTTCAACATGAAGCTGCCCCTCCCTGACAACTGGTCCCGAACCGTTGTTGAGCCAGTCGATCGATCCCTCAACTTCGCGCCGACCTCGCCTGCTGACCCACCGGATTGGCCGACCCGATCCAGTTTCAAACGCTCGTCAGGCTTCGCCTGGATAGTCGTTCTTCAGCAAGTCCGCGGTCGCCGGGGAATTGGAGGGACTGTCCTTGTGTATTGCAATATCGTGCGGCGCGGCAAACCGCAACGGAATAAGAGAAAGACGTTCCCGAGGCGCACCGTTTATCGAGCCTTCATCCCGGCGAGGTCTATTACATTATTCCTGCGCGCCGGGCGCTCCTCGGATTTTTGAACTAGTGGGAGCTTCAGAGTACTAAGCGACAATATAGCCAAAAAGCGCGCGTTCAGTCGCGAGAGCGGCCGTCCCCCGTGATAGATCACCTGCGGCCGGATGACAATTGCGGGCCGGAAAGCCTTGACCACCACGTCATGGACCCGATCGGCGTTGAAGAACAGCGGCTCGACAATGGCAATACCGACGCCCGCTTCCACCAGCGAATAAGTCATTAGCGAGTGATTACATTCGATACGGGTTCGCGGCTTGACGCCGGCCCGCTCGAAGGTTTCGGTAATCAGCAGCCCGCAGGGGGAATGGGGATTGACGGAGATGAAGGCTTCCCCATCGAGATCCTCCGGAGTGATCTCGCCCTTCTCCGCAAGCCGATGGCTGCGCGGTACCACCGCGACGATCTCGGTGACGCAGAGATCCTTGACCATCAGCGCCGAATGGCCGATCGGCCCGTAGAGAATGCCGAGATCGACTTGCTGGCGCGCAACCCGGTCGACCACCTGCTTGGTCGGCAGAACCTTGAGCCCGATATTGACGCCCGGCCGCTGCTTCATGAAAGAGGCGATCGGCGCCGGCAAAAGCTCGGTCGCAAGCGTGGGAATGGAGGCGATCTTGATGCGCCCCGACAGGCTGTCCTTGAGCTCGATCGCCGCACGGCGGGCGAATTCGACGTTCTCGAAGATGTTGTCGATGATCGGGAACAGGGCCTCCGCCTCCGCGGTCGGCTGAAGCCCGCCGCTGGTCCGCTGGAAGAGCTGCATGCCGATCTGGTCCTCGGTATGGCGGATGAACCGGCTGATCGCCGGCTGCGAAATCCCGAGCAGCCGGCCCGCACCGGTCATGCTGCCGGTGCGCATGATTGCCCAGAATATTTCAAGTTGGCGCATGTTCAGCATAAGTGCTCCTCCCAGACCACTTTTAAAGCGCGCCACGCCGGAACGGACGCGAGCCGGTGCGCTTCAAGCTCTTAGTTTGGGATGCGGACGCTCCTATCGTCCACATCCCATGGATAGTCTCTTCAGCTCGTCGCCTTGCGGGGTACGACCAGTCCGTCGACCGCCATCACGCCGGCCTTGCCGATGACCAGCGGATTGACGTCGACCGCCTCGATGCGATTGCCGGCCCACAGCCCAAGCGCCTGCAACGAAAGTAGGGTATCGACCAGCGTATTGAAGGACCTGAGCGATGTCCAACGCGGACTTTGCAGAACCCGGCCGAGCGGACTTGCGGCGAGTTTCTTCTCGATCGTCGCGCGGCTTGCCGGCATCGAGAAAATGGTGATGTCCTTGAGCGCTTCCGCGTAGATGCCACCAAGGCCGGCCAGCAGAATCGGCCCGACATCCGGCGACCTGGTGACGCCGGCGATCGCCTCGATCTCGCCCTTGACGAAGCTTTGGACCACCGTGCTGGCGGGCGAACCCATGCTGCCATAAGCGGCTCGCAACTGGTCGGCATCGCGAAGGTCAACGCGCACCATGCCGGCATCGCTCTTGTGGGCAAGGCCGGGCACGACGCCCTTCAGCACCACCGGCCAGCCGACCTTTTCAGCCGCGGCAATGGCCTCGTCCAGCGAGGCACAGACATGCGAGGCGACGGTGCGGATGCCGAAGGTTTCAAGGATCGACAGGCTTTCCGGCTCGGTCAACGGCCGGTGGAGCGACAGGAGCGCCTCCTGCTCTGCCGGGACGAAGGGAAGCTTCGGCGGCGTAACGTCCTCCTCTCCGGTCTTCAGGATGGCTGAGATGCCCTGCAGCGTCGCATGGCTATCCTTGAAGACGCGCAGCTTCGCCGCGTCGCAATCCTCCCGCTGGCCAGCGCTCAGGCCGCCCGGCGCAAGGATCAGGAACGGCTTGTCGGATGTCGTCAGCGTATGCGTGATCGCCGCCATGGTTGGGATGCGCTGCCAGTCGCGCTGGGCATGCACCTGGGCCATCAGCATGCCCACGCCCGGATCGGCGGCGACGATCGACGGCACGTCCCGCGCCTTCGATCGTTCGCCGAAAATGCCGAAATCGATCGGATTGCCAAGCTTGGAGAATTTGCGGAAGGTCTCGAGCTTCTCCACCGTCTCCGGCGTGAAATCTGTCAGCGGCACATGAAGCGTTTCCGTCAAATCCGCCAGCAGCGCCGCGCCGGCGCCGGAGGTCGAGAAGACAGCAAGCCCGCCTTCGATCTTGCCGTAATGGGAAAGCATGGCGGCAGCAGTCGTCAGGCCCTCCAGCGTCGAGACGAGCGGAATGCCGCAGGCGTCCATCAGGGCCTCGTAGGCGCCGGGACCGGATGTCAGCCGGCTCGAATGGGCCATTGCCGCGTCCGCGCCCTTTTCGGTGCGGCCGATCTTCAGCGCGACGATATGCTTGCCGGCTGCCTTGGCGCGTCTGGCGAGCGCGCGCAGCCGCTCACCATCCGAAAGCGAGTCGAGCAGCATGGCGATCACCTTGGTCGCACCCTCCTCGATCGCGTATTCGAGATAGTCGAGCACGTCGAGATCCGCCTCGTTGCCGGCCGAGACGAAGAAGGACAGGCCCGCGCCGGCCTCGATCAACTGGCTCATCATCGTGTCGAAGAGCGCACCGCTATGGGAGATGACAGCGACGTCGCCTGCGGGCAGATGTTTGGCATGCGCGGTGTTGTAGCCGAGGGCGAGGCCGATATTGGCATTGTAGATACCGTTGCAGTTCGGACCGACGATGCGGATGCCGTATTCCTCGACGAGGGCGCCGAGCCGAGCCTGCCGCCCCGCCCCCTCCTCGCCGCTTTCGGCAAAGCCCGCCGAGCCGAGGATCGCCACTTTCACGCCGGCTTTGGCGCAATCCTCCAGGGCTTCCAGCGTCGCTTCGGCCGGAATCGCCATGAACACCACGTCCACCTGTTCCGGCAGATCGGCCGGGGTCGGATAACACTTGATCCCATCGATATCGGGAAGCTGGCGGTGGATCGGATAGACATTGCCCTTGAACCCGTTCGACGTGACGTTGTCGAAGGCGATGCGATTATGCTTCGTCTTCTTTTCGGAAACGCCGAGCACGGCAACCGCGCGCGGATGGAACAGCGCCGAGAGCGCCTCGTTGACTGCAGCTTTCATGTTCGAATTCTCAAATCCATTGATCGGAAATTGCCATATGCGAGAGGCTCAGCGTCCCTGCCATTGCGGTTCGCGCTTTTCGATATAGGCCCGCACGCCTTCCTTGCGGTCCTCGCTGAGATAGGGGTTGAGGCCTTCGTTGAGGCGTAGCGCCGAGACGATCGGCATGCCGGAAGACTTGGTCGCCGTCTCCTTCATGCGCCGAACGGTGACCGGCGCATTGCTGGCGATATTGATGGCGATCTCCATCGCCGCGTTCAGCGCCTCGCCCTTCGGCACGACGCGATTGAGCAGGCCGTACTGGTGGGCCTTTTCGGCGGTGATGTATTCACCACCGAACAGCATCTCAAGCGCCCAGGCGCGCGGGATGATCCGCGGCAACATGATCGTCGAGAAATGTGCTCCCATGCCGCGTTTGGCTTCAGGCAGGCCGAGCTTGGCATGCTCGCAGGCGACGCGCAGGTCGCAAGCGAGCGCCGTTTCGAAGCCGCCGGCCACGGCCGAACCGTTCAGCGCCGCGATTACAGGCTTATTGGTCTCCAGAATGACTTCGAGGAGATAGCGGTAGGGCGTTGCCATCTTATAGCGGAAGGGTTTGCCGGCGTCGTCGGCTTCCTTGCGTACCTTCATGTCCATGCCGGACGAAAAGGCCCGATCACCCGTGCCGGTCAGAACGATCACGCGTACGTCGCCGTCATGCTCGGCCTCGATGAACTCGTGCGACAATTGCCGCTGCAGGTCCGGCGTGAAGGCGTTCATGCGCTCCGGCCTGTTGACCGTGAAGATGCGGACGTGATCGCGCGTCTCGATGATCAGTTCGCGCGGATCACTTTCACCCGTGGCCGTGGTTTCGTTTTGCTCTGACATCTTCTATCCCTCCCTCGATCCCGTCAGGAACCTGCTTGCCATTTTCCGACCAGCCCATTGATCGGAAAAGAGAATTTAAAATCCATCCCGGCTTTGAATCTCGCATCGAACGCTATAACCGTCCAATGCTCAGTCGGACCCTCCCCATAACCGGAGCGCATAGGCTGCCGCTCACGCTCAGTGGGCGAGCGTCTGCCCCGTCGCCGGATCGAACAGCCGGATCCAGTCGCGGTTGAAGCCGAGATGGACGTTCTGACCGGTGGTCAGGCTCTCGTTGTCATGCAGGATCGCGGTGAAGGGCGTGCCGCCGACGGTGGCGGTCACATGGACCTCTGCGCCGGTCGGTTCCAGCACTTCGAGCCGCGTCTCAAGCCCCTCGCCCGCCGACTTCAGCTCCACATGTTCGGGCCTTATGCCGACCGTCACCGGCTGGCCGTGCCGCCCGGCCATCTCGGGGCCAAGAGGCACCGACTTTCCGTCGGCCAAGTCGACCGCCAGCGAAACCGCATCGCGGCGCAACGTGCCGCTCAGGAAATTCATCGCCGGCGAGCCGATGAACCCGGCCACGAAAATATTCGCCGGATTGCGATAAACTTCGCGCGGCGCACCGATCTGCTCGATCCTGCCGTCCTTCATGACGACGATCCGGTCGGCCATTGTCATAGCCTCGATCTGGTCGTGGGTGACATAGATCGAAGTGGTGCGCAGGCGCTGATGCAGCCGCTTAAGTTCGGTGCGCATATGCACACGCAGCTTGGCGTCGAGATTGGACAGCGGCTCGTCGAACAGGAATACCTTGGGATCGCGTACGATCGCCCGACCCATGGCAACACGTTGCCGCTGGCCGCCGGAAAGCTGGCGCGGATAGCGATCGAGAAGCTGGGTGAGGCCCAGCGATTCCGCTGCTTCCCTGACCTTCTGGTCGATTTCCGCTTTTGGCACGCCGCGCAGCTTCATGCTGAACGCCATGTTGGCATAGACGGTCTTGCGCGGATAAAGCGCATAGCTCTGGAACACCATGGCGATGTCGCGGTCGCGCGGGGCAAGATCGTTGACGATGGTCTCACCGATGCTGATATCCCCGCCGGTGATTTCCTCAAGGCCCGCGACCATGCGCAGAAGCGTGGTCTTGCCGCAGCCGGAAGGTCCAACGAGGACGACGAATTCCTCGTCCTCGACCGAGAGATTGACGGAATGCACGACTTCCAGCGCACCGAAGGCCTTGCGGATATTGGACAAGGTTACGGAAGCCATGGCGCGCTCCCCTCACCGTTTCGCCTGCTCATTGGCCCATCTCCGTACGGAAGCCGGCCACTCGGCCCCAGGTATCCTCGCGGCCCCAGACGCCGGTGCGAAGCCCGGTCAGCGCCATCAGATCGGAGGGATCGACGAAAATGTTGACGTCGCAGCCGAAGGTGCGGATCAGCCAGTTGAAGGTGGCGTTGTCGCTTGCCTCGAACATCAGCCGATCGAGACCGATGGTGCGGACCAGCTTGTAGACGAGATCGTAGGCCGGCTCCTTCACGTAGCGGAAGACGCCGTCTTCCTCGATGGTGATCTTCCAGGCACCGGCCTCCAGGCACTTCTCGCATTCGTCGATGATGATGTCCACGTTGGCGGGCGGGATTTCCGGATTGCGGCCGACCGGGCTGTAGGCCATGGCGACTTCAGGCTTGGCCTTCAGCCCCGCATCGACGACGGCGCGGATGAGGTCGAGCTTGTCGGAAAGTGGCAGGATCGCCGAGCCGCTCGACACCTCGATCGTCGTGAAGCCGAGCGTCTTCGCCTCCTCGATGAAGCGCCGCGGCGCGGTGCCGCCCGCCAGCAGAACCCGCTCCAGGAAGCCTCCGCTCGATACGTCGATGCCGTTGCCGCGAAGATAGGCGTTTTTCGCCTTTACGAGTTCGGCGCTGACGAGCCGCTGGCCGCCGGACGTCCATTTGACGGAGTCGACGTAATAGCCCATCACCTCGACGATATCCTGGAGCTGACGCAAGCTGATCGCCTTGTCGCGCAGCTCGGTCAGGCCCGTTTTCCGCGGCTTGGGCCACGGTTCGACGATCGGGAGGACGCTGGCGAATGCCAGTTCGGAACGGGAATTGTCATTCGCCATTGTCTTGTCTTTCATCTGCGATGCCGGATCACTTCAGGTCGGCGACGGTCTTTTCGAATTCCACCTGGCCCCACTTGGCCGCATCAGCCGGCGACATCTTCTCGATGAGCACCTTCTGCACGGCGGTTGCAGGAATGTTGCGGGCAATCACCGCGGCGATATAGGGGTTGAGCTGGCCGCCCGACTTCGCGGTGCCGCCCGAGAAGGTGGCACCGGCATCCGCGTCGAAATCGAGCGTGTTGGAGACGTCGAAGGCGACCTTGGCGAGATCAGGGCGCTTGCCGTAGATCGCGGTTTCGGCAATCAGGCCTGGGTCGGCGACCAGCGATTTCAGCGGCGAGATATCCTGTCCGCCGCGGGCCAGCAGATAGTCACGATAATATTTGCTGCCGAGAAAATAGGTGAGGAATTTCTTGGACTCGGGGATGTGCTTGCCGCCGATCTTTTCCGAAGCGAGCGCCATGCTGTTGGTGCCGGCGAAGAAGAACGAGCCGGCCGAACCGGCGGGGAACCGCACCGCCTTGGTATTGGCAAACATGTCCGGTGCGTTCTGGATGACGCGCAGCGCCAGCGCGCCCGAGGAAATCGCCATCGCCGCCTTGCCAAGCGCAAAGGCATCCGCGACTTCGTTGGTGCTGTAGGAGCCGAGGGCGGGCGGTGCGAAAGCCGCGAGGTCGCGCATCGTGTTGAGCGCCGCAACCGTGCCGGGATTATTGAAGGTGACCTTCATGTCCTTGTCGAAGAAGGTGCCACCGTTCGACCACATGAACTGCGCGAGCTGCAGGCTCGTCTGGCGCACGTTGGAGGCCGGATAGGCGATGCCGAACTGGCTGATCTGGCCGTTGGCACCCTTGACGGTCAGCGCCTCGGCCGCCTTCTTCAGCTCGTCCATATTGGTCGGCGGCTTGATGCCCTTGGCCTTCAGAAGGTCGTCACGATACCAGAGAATGCTGAAGTGGTTGATGACATAGGGAAGGTCGTAGACCTTGCCGTCGACCTTCACCACCGTGCCCGGAACGAAGGCGTCCTCGCCGATCGATTTGTAGACGTCGTCGAGCGACGCGAAATAACCTTGGCTACCCCAGACGAGGCGCTCTTCCGGAACGATCTTCACCACGTCGGGCGCGTTGCGCGCGTTGATTTCCGCCTGCAGCTTCTTCAGGCGCGCGGCAACGGCATAGACTTCCAGTTCCACATGAATAGTCGGGTTTTTCGCCTCGAATTCGGCGACCGCCCCCTTCAGCGCCTCCACCTGCGCCGGTTCGTTGTCGCTAGTCAGGAAGCGGATCGTGGTGCGCTCCTGCGCGAAGGCCGCGCCGCCGGCGGTCATCACCAGGGCGACGGCCGCACCGGCAAGAAGGGGCTTTGATATCGATGTCTTCATGGTCATGTCGGTTGATCCTCCCAGATCCTGTCAGTCTCGGGCACGAGCGGTCCGGTTCGCGCACGAGGGCTCGTTCGCATCCAGTCGATCTCGGTCTCGGGTTGCGGCCGGCTGCCTCACATTCAGCCGGCCCGTTCAGTCAGGCCTTCGTCAGTGCTTCTTCAACTCGTCGACAACAGCCTGCATTTCCTCCTGGCCCCACTTGGCGGCTTCCCTCGGATCCTCCCCCTGCAGCAGGACCTTCTGGAGCACGACGGCCGGAATGCTGCGGGCGATGATCGCGCCCATATAGGGGTTGGTGACGCCGGACTTCGTGACCTTGCCGTCCTTGATGATGGCACCCGCCTCGGATTCGAAGTCGAGGCCGTTGGCCGTCTCGAAGGCGGCGCGGGCGAGATCCTCGCGGCCCTTGATCTGCGGAATGCCGGCCTTGATGACGCCGTCCTGCACGCTCTTCAGCGGCGGGATGAGATGCGGGAAGGCGGTCAGCGAGAAGTTCTTCAGCCGCTCGCCGGTAACGAGGTACTTCAGGAACTTGGCCGCCGCTGCCGGCACCTTGGCGCCGACGGCGGGCGTCGACAGCGCGAAACTGTTGGCGCCGACAAAACGGACGTTCGCGCCGCTCGGGCCGACCGGATTGGAAGCCGCCTTGGTCTTTTCAAGCAGGTCCGGCCGGTTGGCCGCGACGTTGGCGACAAGGCGTCCGGCATAGATGTCCATGCCGAGGGTGCCGGTCATGTAGACGTTGATCATGTCCGGATGCGAATAGGAGCCGATGCCCTGCGGCGAATAGGCAGCCATCTTCTTCAGATATTCCAGCGTCTTGACAGTCGCCGGGCTGTTGAAGGTGACGTTCAGGTCCTTGTCGAAGAAGGTGCCGCCCGCCGACCAGATCATCTGGGCAAAAAAGATGCTGTTGGCGCGGTTCTTGCCGGCCGGAATGATGAAGCCCTTATTCGAGCCGCCGGTGATCGCCTTGGCGGCGGCTTCCATCTCGTCCCAGGTCTTCGGCGGCTGCAGGCCCTTGGCATCTAGCAGGTCCGACCGGTACCACATGACCCCGTAATCGCCTAGCGCATAGGGCATGTCGTAGACCTTGCCATCCACCTTGGTCAGAGAACCATTGGCGAAGTCATCGGCGCCGATCTCGTTGATCATGTCGTCAAGCGGCTGGATATAACCGTTGCGCGCGAAATCGAAGCGCTCTTCCGGCAGGATCTTGAAGACCTCGGGCATGGTCTTGGTATTGAGGCCGGCGAGAACCTTCTGAAGACGGCCATCAGTGTTGATGACCTCCATCTGCACGTCAATATCCGGGTTCTGCGCCTCGAAATCGGCGATCGCCTTGTTAAAGAACTCGATGCTCGGCGGGTCCGTCTCATTGTGCAGAAAGCGCACGACGTCCTTGGCATAGGCGGCGGAGGACATGCCCGCCACCAAGGCCGAAACGGTCAATGCCATGCGTATCGAAGTCAGTTTCAGCGTTGTTTTCATTGGTTTCCTCCCAAACCATTTCGAAAAGTATGCGCCCCGGTCCCTATTCGCTCAAATGCTGATTGCTCGTTCCGGCATAACCCCATGTTATCGGGCCAATGTTGTCGGAAGCTCATCCTTTCATCGCACCGTCCATGAGGCCGGCCATCATCCAGCGTTGCACCAGGAAATAGATGGCAAGCACCGGCAGCGTCATCAGCACGGCAGCGGCCAGAAGCATGCCCCAGTTGAACAGCACGTCCTCACCGATCCACAATGATAGGCCGAGCGGCAGGGTGCGATAGCGTTCCGACGAGATGAAGACGAGCGCGAACAGGAACTCGTTCCAGGCGGCTGTGAAGTTGATCGCGCCGACCGCGATGACGCCCGGAATGGTCGAAGGCAGCACGATGCGGAAGAGGCCGCCGATCCGCGAACAGCCGTCGATCCAGGCGCTTTCCTCGATATCGACCGGAACCGCATCAAAATAGGATTTGAGCAGCCAGACGGTAATCGGCAGCGTGAAGCTGGTATTGGCGAGGATCAGCGACAGCGGCGAATTCATGAAGCCGAGCGTCACCACGTAGACATAGAGCGGCACGACGAGCAGCGCTGCCGGCAGCATCTTCGAGATGAGGATGAGCTGACCGAAGCGCACGACATAGGTCATCCTGAAGCGACTGAGCGCATAACCCGCAAGCGAGCCGGCAAACAGCGCGAGCACCGTCGAACTTGTTGCGATGATGACGCTATTCAGGAAATAGGTGCCGAATTCCGTCGTGGTGAACAGCAGCCGGTAGTTTTCCAGCGTCCAGGTGACGGGGACAAGCGTCGGCGGGATCTGGTAGAGACCGACCTTGTCCTTGAAGGAGGTCACCAGCATCCAGTAGAACGGGAAGGCGTTGGCGGCGATCGCAATCCAGATGAGGAGCTGCCATCCGCCTCGCCAGGTCTTGCCAAGCATCTTGCTTTTGGCGCCGGGTCTATTTGTCATAGGCTTTGCTTCGCGCGGTGAACCAGCCGTGCAATGCCAGCGGGATCAGCATGATCAGGAACATCAGGATCGCCACGGCGCCTGCCCGGCCAACTTGGAAATCGACGAAGGCCTTGTTGTAGATCAGCACCGGCAGCGTGGTGGTAGCGTTGACCGGACCACCGCCGGTCAGCAGGTAGATGATGTCGAAGCTGTTGATATTGTAGATCATCCGGATGATGGCGGTGACGAAGAGCACGGGCAAAAGCGCCGGCAGCGTCACATGGACGAACTGCTGGAACGGCCGGGCTCCGTCGATCGAGGCCGCTTCATACTGTTCCTTCGGGATGTTCTGGAGCATGGCGAGCAGGATGAGCACGACGAAGGGGAAATGCTTCCAGGCGCCGATGAAGATCACCGAGGGCATCGCCCAGTTGGGGTCTTCGAGCCACAGGAGCGGCTGGCGGATTGCGCCGATCGTCATCAGCATATGATTGATGATCCCGACCAGGTCGTGGAACATATAGCGCCAGACGAGCACGGCGACGATGGTCGGCACGAGATAGGAAAACAGCGTGATGGCCCGCGCCAGCCCGCGCATCTTCAGCGGCTGGTTGAGCGCCAGCGCAAAGAGCAGGCCGAGCGCCATTTCCCCGAAGACGGTGCCGCCCGTCCAGATCAGCGTATTGATGAGACCCGAGGAGAAGTCCGGGCTGGCCAGCGCCCAGAGATAGTTCGAGATACCGTTCCACGGGCCGGAAAGATCGCCAGCATTGATGCGCTGGAAGCTCATCGTGATGACGTGGAAGAACGGTAAGAGCACGATCGCGCCGAGCAGCAGCGCAGCGGGCGCCAGCAGCAGACAGGCGATCAGGTTGTCGTTGGCGCGGCGGCTGCGCTTCGCCACTTTGGTGGCGAGGCGAGTCTTGACTTTGCTGTCGGTGACCGTGATGCTGCTCAAAGCGCCGCCCTCAGCCCCGAAAGCGTCCCGCCGCGCATCACGCAGCCCGGCAGTGGATGGCCGACCACCCGTTCCGCCAATCGCGCCGCCTCGATCAGCGCGTCGAGGTCGAGGCCAGTCCGGATCCCCATTTCCTCGCACATGAAGGCGAAATCCTCGGTGCAGACATTGCCGGCGGCACCCTTGTGGGCTGCGAACGGGCAGCCGCCGAGCCCGGCGATCGAGGTATCGAACATGGTGACGCCCATGGTGAGCCCGGCATAGGCGTTGGCGATGCCGAGGCCCCGCGTGTCGTGCAGATGCAAGCTCACCGGCAGGCCCGGATGGCGATCCTGCACCTCGCCGACCAGCCGGCGGATGGAGGCAGGCGTGCCCCAGGCCATCGTGTCGGCAAGCGACAGCATCTCGATCGGCAGTTCATACTCCCGCGCCAGCGACTGGATCCAGTCCACTTCTTCGAGCACCGTCTTGACAGAAATATCGCCCTGGAAATTGCAGCCGAAGGCGGCGGTGACCGACGCTTCCGTTACCAGAATGCCGAGTTCCTTGTAGCGGGCGATTTCCTGATGCGTATGCGCTAGATGTTCTTCCGGCGTCCGGTTGAGGTTGCGCTTCAGGAAGGCTTTCGAGGGATAGGAGCGGATCTTACCGGTGATGGTAAGGCCCTGCGAGGCGAGCGCCCGCTGCAGACCGCGCTCGTTGAACCAGATCGACGTATATTCGACCCGCGGCTTCATGGTGATGCCGGTGACGATCTCCTCTGCATCCGCCATCCCGGGAACTCGGCGCGGATCGACGAAGGAGGCGACCTGGATGCTCTTTAAGCCCGTGCGGGACAGCGCGTCGATCAGTTCGATCTTCGCGGCAGTGGAAATCGGTCCCGGCTCGATCTGGAACCCTTCGCGCGGGCCTTCTTCCGAAATCAGGACGGCTGATGGCAAGGCTGTCATGCGGGCACTCCTTTCCGGCTGCGAAGCGCGTCGGTATTGATCCCGTCGCTGATGGGAAGACCGGCCTCCAGCTTCTCGATATTGTCGATGATGAATGCGGCGCGCCGCTCCAGCACATCCGGCCCGCCGCCGGCGACATGCGGAGTGACGATGACGTTCGGCAGGCCGAAGAGCGGCGCTCCTGTACCAGCACGCTCGTCTGCGACCACGTCCAGCGCTGCAAAACCGAGCACGCCTTCCTTCAGGCAGCGGGTCAGCGCCTCCTGGTCGACGATCGCGCCGCGCGCCGTGTTGACGAGCAGGCCTTCCGGTCCGAGCAGGCGCATTCGCGCTTCGGTGACCAGATGCTGCGTTTCCTCCGTCAGCGGCACATGCAGGGTGACGATGGAGGAGCGGGCAAAGAGATCATCGAGATCGTCCGCGAAGGCCAGCCGCCCATCGGCCTGCTCCGCTTCAAACCCGTGCCGTGAGGCCATCTCGTCATAAACCAGCACATTGCAGCCGAAGGCTAACAGCAATCGCGCGACCATCCGGCCGATGCGACCGAAGCCGACAATGCCAGCCGTCCTGCTGCCAAGCTGCCGGATATGGGCGCGGATTTGCCAGGTCGGCCATTCGCCCTTGCGGCGGATTTCGTCATCCCCCTGTGGGATGCGTTTCAGGACCGAGAGGATCAGCGCGAGCGCATGTTCGGAAACCGCCTCGGCAAGCCCCGCCGGACAGACAGCAAAGGCGATGCCCTGCTCGGTCAGCGCGTTGACGTCGATGTCGTCGTAGCCGACACCGAACTTGTTGACCAGTTTCAGCTTCGGCGCCTCAGCGACGAGCGGCCCCGTCACCCGCGTCGCCGACACGACCATATAATCGAGCTGCGGCAGGGCAGCGCGGAACTCCGGCGTATCGGCGGGGCCGTTGCTCATCACGAAATTCCACCGGTCGCCGATGAGGCGCGTGAACAGCGTCTCCACTTCCGAGCTTGGCTTGCCGAGATAACCGATGGTTTTCTTCGAAGCGCTCATGGTTCCGGCTCTATGCATCATACCAGGCGACCGCATCCGGCGGCCGGATCTGCGTCAGCTTGCCGGAGAAGTGGCGGAGCTGGTGCATCTGGTAGGGGTGTTTCTTCGCCTGTTCGAGATCGATCCGGACGCCCAATCCCGGCCGGTCGGAGATTTCGAGGCAGCCATCCTTGAAGGTGCAGGCCTCATCGGCGACCTCGCGCCGCCAGGGTACGTCGGTGACCATGATTTCGAGGAAGCTCACCGCCGGCCAGGCCATCGCCGCATGCATCGAAGCGGCATGGCAGATCGGGCCGTTCGGATTGTGCGGCGACATGGAAAGGCTGGCGCTTTCGACCAGTCCATTGACGAGCACCATTTCCGTAAAGCCGCCGATATGAACGACGTCGGGCTGCAGGAAATCGACCGCTTCCGCCTTCAGGAGATTCTGCACGTCGAAGCGCGAATAACAACGCTCGCCGGCGGCGATCGGCACGTTGACGGCACGGCGCACCTCGGCCATCTCGAAAGGCCGGCCCGGCGGAATGGGCTCCTCGAGCCAGGAGACTTTGAACTCTTCCAGTGCCCGCCCGATCTCGATCGCCGTGTTGACGTCGAAACGGCCATGCGCCTCGATCATCACGTCGGTATCCTTGCCCACGGCGCTGCGCACCGCATCGACATGTTCCATCGCGAGATTGATGCCGGACCGTGGCATGGCGCGGTAAGCGGCGCCGAACGGGTCCCACTTCAGCGCGCGGAACCCTTTGTCGACGATCTGCTTGGCCTTCTCGCCGAACTCTTTCGGCGTGTTGGCGCCGACATACCAGCCGTTCGCATAGGCGGGGACGGGGCGTCTTGCACAGCCGCCCAGCAGCGTATGGACCGGAACACCGAGCACGCGGGCCTTGGCATCCCACATGGCCACGTCGAGGGCGCTGATCGCCGCCGACATGACCGGGCCGGTCAGCCAGTAGCTCTCGCGCCGCATCCTGCCCTGCAGCACCGAAACGTCGAATACGGATTCGCCGACGAGGCGGGCACCCCACATTTCGATCATCGCAGCAACCGCAGGCTCGGTGCCGATCAGGGTGGATTCACCGAAACCCACCGTGCCGTCCTCAAGGGTGATCATGGCGAACACCCAGTTGGTGCGGAAATTGTCGACGGTGATGCAGGAAACGTCTTTGATCTTCATGTCTTCTTTCCAGGAATGGGATCAGGACCAGGCGTCGACCGCATAGCGCTCGACCACATCGGTCTCGAAGTCGAAGCCGAGGCCGGGTTCGGTCGGTAGCACGAGTTCGCCGTTCCGCAGCTCGAACTGCCGGTCGGCGAGCTGGCGGAAGGGCACGATGCTGTCGTCGGCAAAATATTCGGCGAACAGCGCGTTCGGGGTCGATGCGACGAGATGCGCATGCAGGTGATGAACGGAATGTGGCGCGACCGCGACGCCGAAACTCGCAGCGGTCGCCGTCACCCGGCGGAATTCGGTAATCCCGCCGCAGACCATCGCATCCGGCTGCAGTACGGCGATCCGACCGCGCTCGATCAGCTCGCGATGGCCCCAGCGGCCGCCGATGATCTCGCCGGTGGCGATCGAGATCGGCAGCGCCGCTGCCAGCCGCGCGTGATTGTCGAGATCGTCCGGCCCGAAAGGTTCCTCGATCAGGAACGGTCGGTGCTCGAGAAGCGGCGCAATGTAACGCAGCGCGGACGGCAGGTCCTTCCAGGCATTGTTGGCATCGAGGAGCAAGATGCCATCCGGGCCCAGGACCTGCCGAGCCGCCGCCACGCGCGCTTCCTCCACTGAAGGCGCGAGCCCGCCGATCTTGATCTTCACCGCCTTGAAACCGGCTTTCACATACCCTTCCACCTCGGCGGCGACGAGATCGGGCGGCGAGTGTGAGCCGTCGCCCTTGCCGTAATACCCGCCGCTTGCATAGGCGGGCACCGTCTCCTTGCGATAGGCGCCGAGAAAGCGCCAGAGCGGCAGGCCGACGGCCCGGGCGTTACGATCCCAAAGAGCCGTATCGACGGCGCTCAGCGCCCGCATGACGGCGCCGGTCCGGCCGTTGAGCAGCGTTTCCTGGTGGAGTTCCTGCCAGAGACCTTCGGTGCGATGCGGATCTTCGCCGATCAGGCCAGGCGCGAGCATGTGGCGCACCGCATCGGTTGCGAGCCTGCCGTATTTCGTGCCGCCATGGCAGAAGCCGAGGCCGTAGCTATCGTCCGAACAGGAGATGCGCACCAGCGTATAGTGCCGGGCATCGACCTTGCGGGTCGAGAAGGAGACCGCCGATCGAAGCGGAATGCGGACGGTGCGCGCTTCCACCTTGGTAATGTGAACCATGTCAAACCTGCATTTTCGTTATGAATTGGCGCCGGCCGGCCTCGTTTCACGCGACCGGCGCCGAGGTTCCGGAGGGGCGGGACAAACGACCAAACCTGCGCTCAGAGCGCCCTGTTGGCCTGCTGAACGAAGGCCTTAAGATCGGCATTGAACCGGTCCGCGTCATCGACGAAGAGGAGATGGCCGGCGTCCTCGTACCAGAAGAGCTTGGAGCCCCTGATGGTCGAGAGGATGTACTGGCTAGTCGCCTTGGGGTTCACCACGACATCCTTGGCGCCATAGAACAGCGCAGTCGGAACCTTCACCTTTTCCAGCACGTCGCCATTGTCGACGTTTCGGACGGAAAGGATTGAGCGGACATTCGGCGGCACCTGCATGTTGAAGGCGACGATGCGGGCATATTCATCCCGCGGCAGCGGCTTGGCGGCCATGGACTTCACGAAGTTCAACGTGCCGGTGATATTTTCCTCCGAGCGCTCCGAACGGAGGTTGCCGGCTGCGGAACCGGTACTCGATCCGGCGCCCTTGAAGTTCGCCGCGGAAGGAACGCCGCGCTTGGTCGAGCTGGCGATGAAGCCGAGGCCGGACAGATCGCCGTCGCCGTATTTGCGCAGATAATCGCAGATCACGAAACCGCCGCCAGACCACGACACCACGAAAGGCTTCTTGAGGTTGAGGCTCTTGATCACGGCGTTGATGTCGTCGGCATTGTATTCCGCTGTGTTATAAGCGGCCTCGTCGAGCGGCTTCTCGGACTCGCCGTGGCCACGCAGATCAAGCGCGACAATCCTGAAGTCCTTGGCGAGATCACTCGCATACTGTCTGTTCCAGATGAGATGGCTTTGGGTCGTGCCGTGGATGAACAGGATCGGCGGGCCGTCCTGCTTCCCCCAGGAATAGACGGCCAGCTTCAGATGGTTGCCGCCTTCCACCTGCTTGTAGGTGCCGACCGGATCCATCGCGCACGACGGCTCGGCCATCAGCGGCAGACTTACCAATGCAGCCGCCATGGACAATGCGAAATGCCTCATCTCAATCCTCCCTTGCTATTCGAAACTTTCGAAAGCCCAAGACGCATCGTTCCCATCATCGCTGAGGGGCGGCTTCTTTCCTCATAGGCTTCTTGCTTCGAAACGGCCGCTCCCTGCAACGCGTTGGCAAACTATCCCATCCGTTTCTCGAAAGTGTCCAATTCCAAATCCGGGCAGCCGCATAACCGGTAGTTATCAGGCAGGGCGCCATAGGCGTGCTCCGCCAGGCGGACAGACCAATAACCTGAGGTTATGCGGGCAGCCCGGAAACGCACTTGCCGTATCGGCTTCTGCATGTGAGCATGACCATGAGCACGTCTGCTCCGGGCGCCGCAGTTCCGTCTTCGGCCGTCCGACACGGGAGGAAGACGGTACGAACGGCATGTCGAAGCCTGCATTTGCAGGCGTGAGATCGCATGTCCGGATGACCACTAGAAGCGAGGCGCCGCGCACGCGGCGAACGGGATGGCCAAAGTCAGTATTCGTGGACTGTGCAAGGCGTTCGGCGCCTACAACGCCGTAGCCGACATTAACTTGGAAGTCGCGGAGGGAGAATTCGTCGTGCTTCTCGGCCCGTCGGGCTGTGGCAAGTCGACCCTTCTGCGCATGCTTGCTGGCTTGGAGATGCCGACCTCCGGCGACATCCAAATCGGCGACCGCTTGGCGACACGGTTAAAGCCAAAGGACCGCAACATCGCGATGGTCTTCCAGAACTATGCGCTCTACCCGCACCTGACGATCTACGAGAACATCGCCTTCCCGTTACGCGTCCACGGCGTCGCATCGTCCGAGATCGACAAGAAGGTGCGCTGGGCCGCGTCGCTGGTCGATATCGAACGGCTGCTGCAACGCAAGCCGCGCCATGCGTCCGGCGGGGAGAGGCAGCGCACGGCGCTCGCTCGGTCGCTGGTGCGCGATCCGGATCTCTTCCTGCTCGACGAACCGCTTTCCAACCTCGATGCGAAGCTGCGCCATACGGCCCGAGACGAATTGAAGATCTTCCAGAAGCGCGTTGGGCTGACTTCGATCTACGTTACCCACGACCAAGTCGAGGCGATGGGGCTCGGCGACCGAATCGTCGTCATGGAGGGCGGGCGTATCCACCAGATCGGCACGCCGGAGGACATCTACCAGCGTTCAGCCGATACGTTCGTCGCGACCTTCATCGGCTCGCCGCCGATGAACCTCATCGACGACGGCAACCGCAAGATCGGCTTCCGGCCGGAAACCTTCCTGCCCGAAAGCTTCTTCGGCAGCCGCGGCGGTGTCATCCGCATCCCGTTCCGCGTCGACCGCATCGAATATCTCGGCGGTGAGCGGTTGCTCTACGGTGTCACCCAGGCGCCTTTCGCAAGCGGCAATGCCATCGCCCGCCTGCCGATCAGCGTCGATGCCGCCATCCGGCAGGATACGGTCATGCCGTTCGCCGTGCTCAATGAGAGTCTCCGCTTTTTCGACAGCCGGACCGGGCTTGCTACCGATCTCGATGCGGCCGCACCGGTGCAGAGGGTTGCGCATGTCTGAGAACCGCACCACGCTTCCCGGCGACCGCGCGGTCGCCTACGGCGCGCTCGCTCCGAGCGCCCTCCTCCTCATCCTGCTCGTCGCGGTTCCGACCATCACGGTCATCGCGGTCAGCATGCAATCGGTCGGCTTCGGCAAGACGAGCGGTCCCTTCGTCGGCTTCAACAATTTCATCTGGGCCTTCAAGAGCCGTGATCTCGCCCGTGCGCTGGGCAACACCTTTGTCTGGGTGTTCGGCAGCGTCGCGCTGGAAATGATCCTAGGCCTTGGCTTCGCACTGCTGCTCAACAAGACTTTTGTTTTTCGCGGGATCGCCCGCGCCATCATCCTCGCTCCCTATCTGGTACCGACAGTGGTCGCAGTGCTCGTCTGGCGCTATATGTTCCACGACATCATCGGAGTGATGAACTACATCCTGATGGAAATCGGCGCAATTGATGCGCCGATGCTGTGGCTGAACAGCCAGGGCACCGCCATGCTGACGGTCATCATCGTTGCAGTGTGGAAATTCTTCCCCTTCGTCGTGCTCGCGATCCTCGGCATCCTGCAATCAATCCCGCAGGAGCAGTATGAGGCGGCCCAGATCGATGGTGCGAACGACTGGCAGCAGTTCTGGCGCATCACGCTCCCGCATATCCTGCCGGTCTTCCTGCTGACGGCGCTGCTCCGCACCATCTGGACCTTCCACAAGTTCGAGATCATCTACCTGCTGACGGGCGGCGGTCCGGTCAATGCCACTACCACGCTGCCGGTGCTCGTCTATCTCAAGGGCTTCGTGGATTTCGAACTCGGACGCGCCGCGGCGATCGCCCTTCTTACCATGGGCATCATGTTCATCCTGATGCTTCTCTATACGAGAGGCCTGAAATGGGCGGAGTCACGTCAATGAGCACAGTTCAGGCCCTGCCCGCCTTTGCCCGCTCGCGCAGTTGGGACCTTCAGGACCTCCAGGATGTCAGTCGCCGCTTCGCATTCTACATGCTGGTCATCACCGGCGTGACGGTGATCGGCTTCCCGCTCTTCTGGATGCTCGTCTGCTCCTTCAAGGGCGGCGGCGAGCTCTATATCTTTCCACCGACCTTCCTGCCGCAGCAATGGACCCTGCAGAACTATCGCGATCTGTTCATACAGACCAACTTTCTGACCTATTTCGCCAACAGCCTGATCGTTGCCTGCGGCGCGACTGCCGCTTCGCTCTTCATTGGCGCTTTCGGCGCCTATAGCCTCAGCCGCTTCGATTTCATCGGCCTCAAGTCGTTCTCCAAGGCGGTTCTGGTCTGCTACATGCTGCCGGAAGTGCTGCTGGTCATCCCGCTCTATGTCTTCGTCGTCCAGTTCAACATGGCCGATACGCTGATCTCGCTGATCATCGCCAACACCGCTTTCACGCTGCCGCTGACGCTTTGGTTCATGCGCTCCTATTTCAACGCCATTCCGGTGAGCCTGGAAGAAAGCGCAATGATCGACGGCTGCTCGCGGATCGGCGCGCTTTGGCGCGTGACGCTGCCGCTCGCAGCACCCGGCCTCGTGTCGGTAGGCATTTTCAGCTTCAACCACGCTTGGAACGAGTTCCTCTTCGCGATCGTCTTTACCTCGTCGGAGACCAACAAGGTGCTGTCCGTCGGCCTGGCGACCTGGATCGGCGCGGACAATATCTATTCCTGGGGCATGCTCCTATCAGCCGCCGTGCTGATCACCATTCCGGTGGTCGTGCTCTACCTTCTGGTCCAGAAAAGGCTGGTGGTCGGATTGAGCGAGGGCGGCACGAAAGGCTGAGAGATGAGTTCATGTCAACGCTCTTGAAGGGAATCGAACCTGAGGCCCATTTTTCATCGATGCCGTCGAATTAATGCTCGGGTCTGGAGACTGAAGCGAATTTCCCAGGCGCTAATGCCACAACGCCGAGATTGGCACGGCGGATAGGCGTTCCCCAAATGGGATCACGCTTTGTATACATGCATTCAAGGCTCCTTGGCTGCTCAGCCGGCCAACGACAACGCATCGCACTGGCAAGAGCTCTGGTGCGCGATCCGGAAATCCTGATCCTCGACGAGGCCACGAATGCCATGGACGGGTTGTCGGAGGCCTCGATCGTGGGGACCTTGAAATCAGGGCCGGAGGCCGCACGACAATCGTCATCGGCCATCATCACAGCACCATTTCCTTCTGCGACGAGGTGGTCATCCTCGGTGGCGGCCGCGTCCGCGATCAGAAGTCCTTTGCAGAAGTGGCCTCATTGAGCATGGACCAGCTTTACGAACATGGAAACCCCTGATCGTAACCCCGGGCCAGCGGCCGGTTTCGTCACTCTGTAGCGCGTTGGCCTCTTGCTTTTCTATTTCAACATTGTTGCAAATAGGCGCTCGCCTCCCTCACCCTTGGCTGCTTCACTACCCGGAGAATAGGGTTGAGGGCCGACTTGGTTTACGAATGGATACCCGCAAGGCTCGCAGGGCCTCCTCGATGACCCTAGTACCCTATGCAATCGGAGCTCTTCCCCGTGCCATTGTGTTGGGTGTGATCCCGCTCGTTCCGGCAGCCCTGTGCCAGGCGGTGGGGACTTTACAAGCAGACGCGCGGCGATCATTGCATTCTTCCAACAATGTTGACGAAAGACGGCGCGGCGCCCCGCCGCGCCAGTCATGCTGTGTTCTTCATTTCATTCGGTCGGGATGCTCACCCTCATACGGGTGAACATCAGTTGATCACATGGACGACCTTGCGGGTGTCGGGTTCCACGAGCACCGTCTTGCCGCTGACGACCGCATAGCGGTATTTCACGTCGGGGACGTCGACGGTATGGAGCTCGACGGTTTCGGGAAGCGTCGCCCCGACGCTGACAGTGAGGTCCGGCACGTCGACCGACTCCACCTTGTGCTTGGTGACATATTCCTTGATGACGGTCTCCTGCTCTGGAGCAATGACCACGGTCTGAGCCGATGCCGCGATCGCGCCGGCCGTGAGCATCAGTGCGGAGACAGCCGAAATCATGAGCTGCTTCATCTTCTTATCCTCTTGTCCTTATTGATGTTTCTCGTCTCGCGAGATGCGCATCGAACACGCCTGGCAAAATCAAGTTCCCGACCTCGGACTTCAGTCCCAGTAGCCTCCGACCAAAGCCCGTGTGGCATCGCGTCTCCCGTAGGACTGAAGCCTGACCGTGGGAACCGGGGTCAACATACGACGTTGCTGAGCGCACGGCATGATGCCGCAGCAATGAAGGAGAACATGACGATGAAGAAGCATCTCATCCTGACAGGCATCCTGTCCCTGGTCGCCGGATCAGCCTATGCCCAGTCTTCGACCGTCAACGGAGCGGCGGGCGGCGCGGTCACCGGTGCGATCGTCGGCGGACCGGTCGGCGCCGCGGTCGGTGGCGTCGTGGGCGCAGTGGCTGGCACCGCCATCGATCCTCCGCCGCCGACCGTTGTGACCTATGTCCGCGATCTGCCTGAACCCGAGGAGCAGGTCGTGGTGAAGGAAAAGCTGGCCGTCGGTCAGCCCCTGCCCTCGAGCGTCGTCGTCAAGACGGTCCCGGACAACCCTAAATATGCCTATGCGGTCGTCAACAAGCAGCGGGTTATCATTGAACCTTCGTCTCGAAAAGTCATTCAGGTAATCGACTAGGGATGCTGGGGCGGGATACCCCACTCCCAATTTGGATGAAAAACATGGCATACCGTCGCCAACCAGCCGCCAGCAGCCGAAGCCTCCCAATCCTGTTGACCCTGATGATGATGGCTGGGATGGTCGCCGCACTGATTGTGCTGAACGACCCATCCAAGATGGCTCCCGCGCGCGTATATGTTCCTGAGCTCGACCGGCAACCCAAACAGCCGGTCGAGACGGGTAAATGGCAAGGCGTTCGTAGACAGTCGCCTCATTAGCATTTGCCCATTAGAATTTGTAGGATGGCGGCTCCTGGCTTGCAGGGTGGGTCTCCAATTCGGTGTTCATGGCGCGGTAGATGGCACGCCTACCTCCGCCTGCTGTTGGACGAATCTCAACCGCCTCTCAATTTCAGCGCGCATGCACCACAGAGGCGGCAAGCAGTCCAAGGCTGCTGAAATAATCATTAGGTCTCCAGACAGCTACATCGGCTTAGGACGGATAAAGTTGACGGCCGAGCTTGCTGACAAGCGACTGCAGTTGCGGCGATAACCCAATGACATTCATCCTGTCAGATGCGGACTGCAGACGTATCATGTCAATTGCCAGGGCGTAAAATCCCGGGGCTTCGGCCTCACCATCTTCGATCGCCTGGATTGTTTGCAGTGGCAGGCCGAGTTTTTGGCTGAATGCCAACTGGGTCAGGCCTACTGCTTCGCGCGCCGCAATGAACTCCTGAGCTCTCATTTGCACTCCTCCTTCCAAAGGAACGCCGCAGCTACAAGAATGTTTCAGGTCCGCATGGGTATGGACCGAACTGGCGGCATGGCCGCGATCCACAGCGTCATGGCCCACACACGACGGCGCTGACCCTATACCGTCGTCAAGAGGTGCACCTTGCCTTTCCGGTCAAGAACGTCGACGACGACATGACGACCCGAGCGGCGGATGGCGACATCCGCCGAGCCATCGCCGATAAGGAGATGCCGCAAAGTCACCTCGTCCAGAAACGCCGGGAGTTGTGGCTCGTTGAAGCTGATCTGCAGCGCTTCGGGCCCGAAGTGCAAGCCCAGGCAGGACTGGAGGAGCGACAGAGGAGCAGCAGCCGCCCAGGCCTGCGGAGAGCAGGCGACCGGGTAGAAAGTCGGTCCGTGGGCTCGCTGGCGTGGCATGCCACAGAAAAGCTCCGGCAGGCGGCGCAAGTCGATATAGGTCGCCGCGGCGAACAGGCCTTCGAAAATCCGGGCCGCTTCCCGGCGATATCCGTAACGGGAAAATCCGCTGGCGATGATCGCATTGTCATGCGGCCAGATTGAACCGTTGTGGTAGCTCATGGGATTGTACCGCGCCTCCGTGGAGGCGATGGTGCGAATGCCCCAGCCACAGAAAGACGAAGCGCTCATCAGCGTACGGACGACGAGCTTGGCCCGCTCGGGATAGGCTATGCCGGTAAAGAGCGCGTGGCCGGCATTCGAAGATCGCACGCGGCAGGGACGTTTGTCTCCGTCGAGCGCCAGGACATAAGTGCCGAGTTCCTCGTCGAAGAAGCTGATGTCGAATGCCCGACGCAGGCCCTCCGCCCTTGCGAGAAGGCGTGCGGCCCGCTCAGGCGGGCCAAGCACGCGGAAAATCTCCTCCCCCGCCTGCCAGGCGCCATAGACATAGGCCTGGACCTCGGCAATGGCGATCGGACCCTTGGCCAGCGTTCCGTCGGCATGGAAGACGGAATCGTAGCTGTCTTTCCATGCTTGGTTGATCAGTCCTTCTTCCGTCAGGCGGCCGTATTCCACGAAGCCGTCGCCATCCCTGTCCCCATGCTCGTCGATCCATGTCAGCGCCGCTTCGATATGCGGCAGGAGCCTCCGGATCATCGCAAGATCGCCCGTCCGTTTGAGATATTCGCCGGCGAGCATCACGAACAAA
The DNA here is from genome assembly GCF_051400715.1 of Neorhizobium descurainiae. Classification (NCBI taxonomy): domain Bacteria; kingdom Pseudomonadati; phylum Pseudomonadota; class Alphaproteobacteria; order Hyphomicrobiales; family Rhizobiaceae; genus Neorhizobium; species Neorhizobium descurainiae. The sequence continues at coordinate 31,366 of NZ_JBLFFK010000030.1, read as the reverse complement.
GGCGTGGAATCGATGCTGCCGTAGTAACGCCGGAAAGGGACTTCGCCAAGTTCGGCCATTTCTCCAGAGCGTACCTCGTGCAGGATTTTTCCGGGCTCGGCGTCCGAGGCGGGGTCCATTTCCATTGCCTGGTTCGCCGCCAGATGCCCGAGAACCCCGCGGGCAATCTCCGGATCGAGCCAGAGCGTCTGCAAGGCCGTGATGATGGCGTCCCGGCCGAAGACCGTGCTGAACCATGGAATGCCGGCATAGGGATAAGGTCCCTCCGGTGTATCGGTGATCAGCATGTAGAGATCGGACACGCTCCGCCGTGCCATCTCGTTGAAGATGTCGTTGGAGGTGACGATCGAAGCCGCCCTCGACGACGAGGCGCGCAGGGCCCGCCGGGCATCACGCAGTGCAAGGAAGAAGGAACGGTGGTTCGGTCGATGTCCTTCGGTTTCGTCGCAGCCGATTTCGATGAACAGCGGCCGGGTTTCATGCGGCGCCAGGTGAAGGTCATAATAGACGAGATCACTGCCAAGCTCATCGGGCTGCGGGTCGAAAGAAAGGCGCGTCGATCGCTTGCGATTGTCCAGGCCGACATAGGAGAGCAAGATCGAATCCTGCTCTATGATGGCTGGGAGATACCGCCCCCTCCTGGCTCTGGCGGTTCCTCGGACTTCGAAGAGATCGGCGAAATCGGCCCAAAAGGCGATCTCGATGCGGACATGCTGCGGCCGATCGTCATAATTTCTCACGCTCAACCGTTCATGACAGCGCGCGTTCCAGAGGAAGCGGGATCTGCGCAAGTGGATCAGGTCGTGGCCGAGGACGAGCTTTTCGGTGTCGTCGAACAGATCGGGATTGGTGAGATCGCAAGTGAGCGTGGCGTTGTCGTCGCGCAATATCGACGACAGCAACATTGGCCGCTTGCCGTTGATCGTCAGGTAGAGATGCGAGAGGTAACGCGTGTCCCGATGGAAAAGGCCCTCCGGGCTGCCCGGCCCGGAAAGCACGTCGCCATTGTGATCGAAAACTGCGAATGTGTCCGCGTGCTTTAAGGTTCTCGGCCGCCGCTCTTGGAGCGAAGCGGCAGCCGGAATGAAGAACTGGGCGATCGGCGCGCTTGGGCGTTGCTGCTCAGGATTGGGCTTGCTGCCGGCCGAAGCGATCGACATGGCATCCTCCTTGACGGTTACGCGACCACCTTTCGGTCGAACGGTTGATCGTTGGCGCGGGGCAGCGGCGCGGCCTTGCTGCCGGTCCCCGACAGTTGTCGATAGATATCCATATAGTCCCTCGCCATTCGATCGGCGGTGAAGCGTCGTTCGAAAGCCGCTCTCACCTTGCCGCGATCGAGGATCAGCACGCGTTCGACATTCTCGGCCGCCTCGAGGACGCTATCGACCAGGATGCCCGAGACGCCCTCGTCGATCACTTCCGGTACGGAACCGCAGCGGAAGGCGATGACGGGCGTGCCACATGCCATGGCTTCGATCATCACCAGTCCGAAGGGTTCAGCCCAATCGATCGGAAAGAGCAGTGCCCCGGCATTGCCGAGGAAGTCCGCCTTCTGGGGTTCATTGATCTCGCCGACGAATTCCACATTCGGATGGCTCTTCACCATCGGCTCGATCACCTTCTCCCAGTATGCCGTGTCCACCTCGTCGACCTTGGCGGCGATTTTCAGCGGCATGCCGGCGCGGGCCGCTATGTCGATCGCACGGTCGGGTCTTTTCTCGGGCGAGATGCGACCGAGGAACGCGAGGTAGTGGCCTTTCGGTTTTTCGGTGAAGGGGAGGATGTCAATCGGCAGGCCGTGATAGACTGTACCTCTCCAGTTCACAGGTGGCATCGGCCGGCGCTGATTATTTGAGATCGACACGAGCGGGATGTCAGGAAAGGTCTCATAGACCCGATGCAGGTCCGGCAAGTCAAGGCGCCCGTGCAGGGTCGTCACGGTCCGATCGGCGAAGTCCCGGATGAGCGGAAAATGCAAGAGATCGATATGGAAGTGCAGCACGTCGAATTCATGCGCCCGCCGACCGACCTCCTCCAGCATCACCAACTGATGCGGCAGGTGCTCCTTGACAGCAGGGTTGAGCCTCAAAGCAATGTCCGAACACGGAACTAACCTGGCCCTGGTGACGGAATCGCCACTGGCAAAAAGGGTCACGTCATGGCCCTGACCGACAAGTTCTTCGGTGAGATAGGAAACGATCCGTTCGGATCCCCCGTAAAACTTGGGCGGGACACTCTCTGCAAGCGGAGCGATCTGAGCGACCTTCATCGACAAAACCTTTATCAATCCCCGTCTAAGTCATGCCGCCGATCGAGGGGATGTAGGGTTTTGGGATAACTGTCAGGAATGCACGACGTTCCGGTCGCTGCTAGTTCCGGGGAGTTGTCTGACCATTAGGTCATAAATCTGGGTGGTTCGGAAGGTTAACCCCGATGTCCCTGGTCACTCTACAATGATGCTCGGCCTGCCCTAGATGATGCCAGGTTGGCAGGTGATCCAGATGAAACGGCAAGCAGACCTGGGCGAGATCGATCGGCACGGCTCATTTGAGCCGATCGTCGTTGAGGGGAGGAATTGTTGGCGGATCGAGCGTGCAGAGAAGGCCGCCGTCGTCGTCGATGCCGCCGCCTATTATCGCTGCATACGCGAGGCGATGAAGGCGGCCCTTGCGCGCATCATGATCCTCGGCTGGGATTTTGACACCCGCATCGAACTCAATCCGGAGGATCATCGTAAGGAAACCTTGGGGAATTTCATCCTGGACCTCGCAAGAAAGAACTCCAGGCGGCGCATCGAAATCCTCAAATGGAGCTTCGGAGCGAAGAAGCAGTTCTTGCGACCTGCGGCCGTCTGGATGCTGTGGAAATGGCAGCGCACCCGCGCCATCGATTTCCGCTTCGACGGCGCGCATCCAGCAGGCTGCAGCCATCATCAGAAGATTGTTGTAATTGACGACCGTTTCGCCGTGTGCGGCGGCATCGATATTTCGACTGCGCGATGGGACACACCAGAACACCTCGATGACGACCCGCGGCGAAAGCTGCCCAGCGGCAAACCTTATGAGCCGTGGCACGACGTGACAATGATCGTGGCCGGTGAAGCGGCCAAGGCGCTTGGTGAGCTTGGCCGAGAGAGGTGGGAGACCGCAACAAAATCTCCCCTCACGCCGCTCTCCATTCCTGAACACGAGATCTGGCCGAATGATCTCGCGGTCGAGTTCGAGAATGTCGAACTCGCCATTTCGCGAACCAAATCGGCATACGAGAACTGCGAGGAAGTACGGGAGATCGAAGCGCTCTATCTCCATATGATCGCTGCCGCCAAGCGATTCATCTACATGGAAAATCAATATCTGACGTCCGGCAAGATAGCGGCTGCCATCGCCAACCGGATGAAAGAAGCGAGCCCGCCCGACATTGTTCTCGTGATGCCGCGGGTCGCCAGCGGGTGGCTGGAACAAAAGGCGATGGACGCGGCTCGGGTCCGTCTGGCGCGCGAGATCGCCAAGGTTGATTCCGGCAACCGCTTCCGGATCTATGTCCCCGTGACCGATGGCGGCAAAGACATTTACGTCCATGCGAAGGTCGCCATTGTCGATGACCGATTTCTACGGGTTGGCTCGTCGAACCTCAACAATCGATCGCTCGGACTCGACAGTGAATGCGACGTGTCGATCGATGCGGCGCTTGATGCAAACCGGCATACACCAGACGCGATCGGACGCGTCCGTACCAGACTCCTGGCCGAACACCTCGGGGTGAGCTGCGAGGCATTTACCACCACATTCGACAAGACGAGCTCGCTCGTCGACGCGATTGAGGCCCTCAGAGGTGACGGAAAGAGCCTTGCCCTCCTGGATCTCGTCAAACCCGGCCCCCTCGACGAATTCATAGCGGACAACGAATTGCTCGATCCCGAATCCGCCGATGGGTTCTTGGAGCCCCTCAGCAAGAGAGGATTGTGGAAGACCTGGGCCAAAGGCAAATGGTTGGCTCGTTCCCTTCCGGGGAATAAGAACGGCGGTCGCAAGCGGCCGTCGGCCTCAGGGTAGTGGTGCAGGTTCCTGCCCGATCATGCGGATCAGGGCGAAAGAAACTGCGGCAGTATCAATAGCGGGCGGCGCGATCGACCGTTTTGGCCGGCCTGTTGCATGGTATCCACCGCGTTTGCGGGATCGTCCAGCTCCGTGGATTGTATCCCCACACCCAACCACGAGACCGTGGCAATAACAATGATAGCTATGCGTGAAATGAAAGATGCAGACACTAGAGCGTTTTTGATTAATCTGGATCATAGCCGCACGAACTGAAGTAATTGGCGCATTCGTTGGACTGGAAGATGTCGACGAGCCCGCCAATCAGGTTCGAGAGGCCATCGACGGCGCTCGCCGATCTTCCTGAGCATGGCCTTGAGGCGAGAGAAGGCCTTTTCAATCGGATTGAAGTCGGGACTGTAGGGCGGGAGGAACATCGCGCCGCAACCCTTGAGGCATATCGATGGTCCTATGTAACGCAAAGAGCTAGATTGCCGCGCCGATCGCAAATAAGCGATCGCGCGGCACTTCAAACCTCGTATTGAAGGGCGTCCCGTCAGCCACGCGCGTCGGGAAAAGCGGCTGCGAGATGATCGCATCCTTATCGGCGCAGCCAGCATGCTCTTCGGAACGTCAAATCTGAGCCATCAATGCCGCGAGCGGGATCGGGCCAGCCGCTCGATGACAGCTTGCTAGACCTCGGGGCCGAAAGCGGTCGGGCAGCAAAGTCCCAAAGCCGGTCTTCTGAGGCGATCGGAAGCGACGGGTAGCGAACGGCAGCTTCAGGGATTGACGATCTGAACATTCAACGACCGGGATGAGGACGCACAACCGCCTAGGCAAACTCTGCCTGAACTGGGTGAAGTGCGATCGGGACAGACCCTCCCATGGGCCGGTTAAATCCCGACACATTTGTCACTCTCGCTCGATGTCGCGCCTGCGTTAGCCTTGTGCAACTGCCACGAACGGCGACAATCGAACTAGGAGGACAAGATGTCTGACCCGATCCCCAAAAGCAGCGCCTGGCCTGTATCGACCTGGCTGTCGGTCGGTTCGCTCACTTTCGGAAGCTTCGCTCTGATCAGCAGTGAATTGCTGCCCATGGCGGTACTTACGCCTATGGCTGCTGATCTAGGCGTTACGGAAGGCGCCGCCGGTCAGGCGGTAACCCTTACGGCAATCTTTGCCGGCATCGCAGCGCCCACGGTGGCACTCATCATCGGCCGGCTGGATCGCAAGCTGATCAACCTCACGCTCTGTGCCTTGGTGGTTGCCTCCAACATCGCAGTCGCGCTTGCGGCAGATTATCTTGTGCTGCTTGCCGCCCGTACGCTGCTCGGTATCGCTATCGGCGGTTTCTTTGCCCTAGCTGGCGCGACCATGGTCCGGCTCGTGACCATGGAGGACATGGGCAAGGGCATGTCGGTTGTATTCATGGGCCTTTCCGCGGGCCTAGTCGTCGCGCCGGCGACGAGTACCCTCATCGGGGAAGCATTCGGCTGGCGAGCGGCGTTCATGGCCGCAGCCGGGGCCGGTTTGCTCGCGTTGCTATTACAGACCATCTGCTTGCCGAGCGTGCCGGCGACGAGTGCAACCAGTCTTTCGAGCCTGTTCGGCTTGCTGAAGCGGCGGCACGTGCGGGTAGGGTTGGTCGTTGGGCTTCTGTTCTTTGGCGGAGAAGTGTGCGGCTTCACTTTCATGCGGCCATATCTCGAAACCGAAGGCGGGCTTGATGCGACTTCAATCGCTCCCGTTCTATTGGTGTTCGGTCTTGCCAGTCTGCTCGGGAGCGCGATCGCCGGCGTGTTCGCCGATCGCATGCTTCGCGACGGCTTCGCTACTACGTTCCTGGTGCTTGGCATCGCCACCATGGGCCTATTGACCCTTAGCACTAGCTACGTCGCTGTGCTTGCCTTCGCCTCTGCCTGGGGCATCGCCATAGGCGCGGGACCGGTGATGACCCAGACGTGGATGGGTCGCGCCGCGCCCGATCAACTCGAAGGCGTGGGTGGGCTCTTCCTGGCCGTCATTCAGTTCGGCATCACTCTGGGCGCCATGGCCGGCGGTATCGCTGTCGACAACTTTGGAACAAGCGCACCGCTCTATGTGACCGCCACCTGTGCTCTGCTTGCAGCCATCCTGATTGTCACGCAACGGACCCCCCATGTGGTTTCGCAGACGTCTGCTTCGCCGTTGGCCCCTGCCGAGTGAGCGCAGAGGCCAACTCTCGACACACCAGCTCGAGCGCCACCCATCAAACAACAGGAGACGATCATGTCTGACGACAAAGTAAACTCTGCAGCACCTGAGGTAGTCGATCGAGCGACGTTTCAGGCCAAGTTGGACGCATTACGCATTCGGGAAAAGGCGTACACCAGAGAGGGTGACGCAATCGCGGCGGCCCGCCGGCGACTTCCGATGGTAAAGGTCGACGGTACCACGCCCCTTATTGGCAAGAACGGGCCAGCAACGTTGCTGGACGCGTTCGAGGGGCGCCAGATGCTCATCGCCTATTATTACATGTGGCTCCAAGGCCAGCCCGCACCCGAGCAATGCGAGGGTTGCACCTTCTTCACGACACAGGTGCACGAACTCTCCCATATACACTCCCGCGACGTCACTTATGCCACCTTCAGCCAAGGGTCTTATGAGGAGAGCGCCCGATACCGCGACTTCATGGGTTGGAAGATTCCTTGGTACTCGGCCCAGGACTCACTCGATACGCTGCTCGCCGGCCGTCGCATCGGATTGATGTACCTCGTTTGCTATTTGAGGCGTGGGGCCGACGTGTTCGAAACCTACTGGACTACCCGTCGCGGCGTCGAAGCGATGGATAACAGCTACCGTCTGCTCGACCTGACCGTCTATGGGCGGCAAGAGGATTGGGAAGACTCGCCAGCTGACTGGCCACAGCACTGGGGCGAAACCCACCATCCGTTTCGACGCGGCGGCCGCCCCATCTCTCAATGGCGTCGCTTGGAGGCGGGGCATTCCGACGATCTAGGAGCAGCTAGGCACTGAACGGCGCTAGCGTTGCTTGTGAGGAGCGTCTCGTCTGGGGTCGGTAGTCCGGACGTCACGCATTATCCTGCAGGGGCCGGCCGGATCCTCTCACTGTCGCTGCTTCCGCCCCTGCGGAAAAACGATCGGCGCCGTCGGCTTCCAGCCCGGACACACCGAATCCGAGCAGCATCCAGTCGTTCGAGCATTCACCCGTCTCGGGCGCGCTCGGCCGAGAACATGCTCTCGCATGGCCAGCCAGCCGACGAGCTTGGATCTGATCTAGCCCCGCCGAGCTTAATTGTCGCGGCGGCTTATACTCGATCAAGATCGAAACCAGTTATCATTTATGTTGCTGGTCACAGCCGGCGCAGGCGCTCCGCCGCGCCGCATGAAGATGATGACGGCTTCGATCTTGTTCACCGTTTCCTTCAAAGGCTCGATGATCCGTTCTTCGACCTTGTTGCGAGGAACCGCGCTGATGAAGAAGCTGACTGTGATTGACGCGAGAACCGTGTTTCCGTGACGGATGGGAACTGCAACGGTGGTATTGCGGCGGGGCTCCGTTTGCGGTGCCCTCAGGGCAAAACCGTTTTTGCGCACGTTGGCAAGAAGCACGTTGTGCTGTGTCTCCTGCTCCGGCCCGAAGCTCCCGCCGCTCCTGGCGCGGATCATGGCGAACAGCGACGCCCGCTCCTCCTCGCCACAAAAGGCCATATAGGCTCTTCCCATGGCCGAGGTGAGCAAGTTCGGCCGGTTATGAAGCAATGTACTGGTATGGACCCAGGGGCTAATCGCGCCAGTCCAGAAATGCACGGCGAACGCATCTCCGTCCATCGTGCCAATGCCGACAGGCCATTTGATACGGTTGGTCAGATCGATCGCGAAAGGCCGCGATGCTTCGATCACTTCGGCAATGCCTTCATAACCAGCATGAAGCTCTTCCACGCGATGGGTGACGCGATAGCCACCGCACATATTGTCGCGGACGACATAGCCGTCGATGATCAGGGTATCGAGCATCCGCACGATGGTCGGCTTGGGCAGTTTCGTGGCAGCGTGTAGGTCGCCGACGGTCGCAATGCGCAAGCGATTGAGAACCCGCAGGATTTCCAGCGCACGGCGCACCGACGCCACCGGAGGATAGGAGGGCTTGATAACGTCTGTCATGCCGCGCCGAGAATTGGCCCGGCGACTCGGCATCTCGACGCGGGACGTGCCTTTCCAGACCGCAAGACGCTCGCCTTCGGCAAATGCGCCTTCGTTGACCGCATCGCCGCTCCGGGTGCTCAGTTCCATGATAACCTCCCCACGTCTTTTTTCGCGGTGCCGCGGTGCCGCGGTCCCCGCTAGACAGTCCCGGTCCTTCCGGTTCGTCCCACAGACCATGCATCCCAGCAGTGCCTGCTCCCCCTGCGTCCTTTCCCCAGCGTTGAACCGCTCTCACAGGATGGGCCTGACACTTGATCGGCGGCAATGGGCGGCCACACAAATTTCGCATCGCGAAATCTATCGCGATCCTCGAACAATTTCCAATACCTAGCAAGGCTCCACGCATCACATGACGTAAATTGAGATATCGCATAAGTAACCGCATGACGTGGCAAGGAGCGCAACCATTGGCGATCGGCGCGCTTTGGCAGGCCGGTCTGCCAGAGGGATCTCAAAAGAGCGGCTATTCGATATCGCCCGTGGCGGACGTGACTTTTCCGAAAGCAGCCGACAGCTTTTCCAGAACGTGTGCCGGCAATGGCTCGCGATTGATCGCCGCAATATTCTCTTCGAGATGTGCGAGGCTCCCGGTGCCAGTCATGACTACGCTGATGCCCGGTAGATGACGGCAAAACCGATAGGCAGCGTCTGTCAGCGATCCGGACACGCCCTCCTCCAACAAAAATCCTAGCGGATCGTTCGGATCGAGCGCCTCCGGCGGGACTTCGCCTTGGCCGATAAGCTTCGCAACCAGGCTGTCCAGTGTCTCCTTTCGGGCCAGCGCGCCGCGCACGGCATACATGGCCATAATGGCGATGTTCTTTTCCGTCGTTTGCGGCAGGACGAAACGAGCGATCGAGGAATTGACGAAATTGCAGCCGAGCATCAGCACGTCCCAGACGCCGTCTGCGACGGCGCTTTGCGCCACTTTGTGTTCACGGTCGACGCCGAAGGATTCGGTCACGCCGAGGAATCGCAGCTTACCTTCCTCGCGCAGCTGCTGCAGTTCGGGCAGCAGCTCGTTGCGGCAAAATTCGTACTGATGCGGACGCACCCCGTGCAGCTGCAATATGTCGATATGATCGGTACGAAGCGCCTTGAGACTGGCTTCCACGCTCCGGCGCATGTCGCCGGGCGCAACGAATTCACGGCTTTCGTAGGAGCTACCCTGGACAGTACAGCGCGCTTTGGTGGCCACGATCACGCTGTCGCGTCGCCCCTCGATGCCGGCACCGACAACCTGTTCCGTCCCATAGACCGGCGCCGTGTCGATAAAATTTATGCCTCGATCGAGTGCCGCCCGGACCAGGTCGATCGCTTCCGTCTCGCTTCCTCCGCGGCGTAGGCCGAGCCGGCTATTTCCGCCGGTGCCAAGAACCACCACGCTGACTTTCAGCCCGGTCCGACCCAAGGTTGTCGTATCCATCATCTTCCACCTCAGCCAGGGGCATCGGATAATCATCCCCGTTGGGGCCCCGGCTCGGTTTTCCCGAGAGATCGTAACGGGCCGGCGCTGACATATCAATCAACCGGATGGTGCCAACCGACGCCGTCAATCTTTTCGCGATAAGAAATAAACTCCGTCTTCCGGGACGCGACCAAAGCGCTGTCCTAGAACAACGGGAACGGGTCGCGTCACATGCTTCCGACAGGTCGATCCAGCCCATACCCTACACAAAGGAGCCGATATTGCTCAGTGCTGAAGACCGGATGAACCTTGCCGGAGAGCTGGAGCGCCAGCTCCACGATTTCTGGCATGATGTCGATACCAACTGGGGACGGCGGGCAGCTGATTTCTATACCGAGGATGGCGTTTTCGAAGCGAGCGAACAGACCTATCGCGGACGTGAGAAGATCCGGCAGTTCTATGAATACCGGATCAGCCGGGGACCGCGTGTGGCGGCCCATACCGTGACCAATTTCCGGATCGTTTCCGGGTCTTCCAAGGAAGCCACGACAACCTGGTATCTGATCCTCTACGCGCATGATGGAGAGCCGGTGCTGGAATCCGCACCGCCGATCCAGATCGCACTCGCAACCGATCACTGCGTGAAGGGCGATGACGGCGTCTGGCGCTACAAGAAACGGAAGTTCGAGACCTGGTTCAAGGGCGGAGTACCAACGACAACCTTCAAAGGATAAGACCGGAACGCGTTTCTACCAGACGTTTGCAAGAGGCCGCGAGATCGATCACCTGGCAAACTACAAAAATAGCGAAATCCATTCAAGGAGGAGAGGGAATGGGACAGATTATTCGCATCTTGACACTGGCTGCCGCCGTGGCAGTCACGTCTGCCATATCGATGACTGCGGTCATCGCTCAGGATGCTTATCCGACAAAGGCGATCAAGCTGATCATTCCCTATGCGCCCGGCGGCGGGACGGACGCGGTCGCCGCCGTGTTCTCGGACAAGCTGGGAAAAAAATTTGGCCAGCCGGTGGTGAAAGAGAACCATGCAGGCAGCAATTCCGTCATCGGAACGGCCCTGCTTGCTGAATCTGTCCCCGACGGCCACACTCTGCTGGTCGTGACAGGCGCCATCGCCAACAATCCTTTTCTCTATGCCAAACTGCCCTACAGGACGCCGGAATCGTTCGTTCCGGTGTCCATCCTGACCGCCTATCCGTTCGTGCTCGGCATTCGCAGCGGTCTGCCGTTCAAGAACATGCAGGAGCTTATCGATTACGCCAAGGCCAATCCCGGCAAGCTGACCGCCGGCACGCCCGGCCGGGGCGCCGGCGCGCAGCTTGCGCTCGGTCTCCTGAACAAAAGCGCCGGCATTCAGATCCGCGAAATCCCGTTCAAGGGCGCCGGCGACAGCCTGAACAACGTGGCCGGCGGCTTCGTCGACATGGTGTTTTCCGGCTATGAGACCGTGCGGCCCTTTGTCGAAAGCGGAAAGATGAAGGCTTTTGCCCATACGGGCATCGGGGCGCTGGGCAGCGAGAATATCCCGGCGATCGCCGACACCATTCCGGGCTTCGAATATCAGAACTGGCTAGCGCTGATCGCACCTACCGGCACACCTCCTGCAGTGACCGACAAACTTAACGCAACGCTCAAGGAGATTTTCGCGGAACAAGAAGTCAAGGATCGGTTGGCGGGCCAGAATATCACGGGTATTGCCAGCAGCTCCGCCGAAGCGAAGGAATACCTCGTCAAGGAGATGGCCACCAGCAAGGCCATCATCGAAAGTATCGGCCTGAAGCCCCAGTGAGATTTCACCATATGGCTACACTCGATCAGGGCGTTCGATGTCTTCAGCATCGGCGCCGGATCGAACCAAAATCATCGCATGGGCGTCGGGAGGTTCAAGGTGTCTTTCAGGCTAAACAACAAGGCCGACGTTGAAGCGGGTCTGTTCTTCGCGCTGTTGGGGGGGATGACGGCGGCATTGTCGCTGCAATACGAGATAGGCACTATCGCCGCGATGGGACCGGGGATGTTTCCCCTGATTCTGGGCGTTCTGCTGACAATCCTTGGCCTGGGGATCCTGGTAAAGGGCATGTTCAGCGGCGAGGTTGCCAAGACTCTGCTTTGGAAACCGGCGATCCTGGTGATCCTGGCGCTCCTCGCTTTCGCTTTCCTCGTTCTGTCAGTGGGTCTCGTCGCAGCCGTACCGGCACAGGTCTTCATCGCCTTGCGGGCTTCCGATCATTTCACGTTGAAACGCGCGATCGCGCTCAGCATCGGGCTGCTGCTCTTCTGCTACATCGTCTTCATCTATTTCCTCGGCATTGCTGTGCCCATGATCGCGGTCTGATCCCATGGACTTTCTGAACAATCTTGGCCTCGGTTTCGAGGCCGCCCTTTCCCTGAATAACCTGACCTTCTGCTTCATAGGCGTCATGGTCGGCACCGCCATCGGCATCCTGCCGGGGCTGGGTCCGCTGGCGACGATCGCCATGCTGCTGCCGCTCACTTATTCCCTGGAACCGGTCACTGGACTGATCATGATTTCCGGCATCTACTATGGTGCTCAATATGGTGGCTCCACGACTGCAATCCTTGTCAACCTGCCGGGAGAATCGTCCTCTGTCGTCTCCTGCCTCGATGGTCATCAGATGGCGCGCAAGGGCCGCGCCGGCGCCGCCCTGGCCATCGCTGCATTGGCGTCCTTCTTCGCCGGAACGATCGCGACAATGATGATCGCCGCGTTCTCCCCCGTTTTGGCCGAGGTGGCCTTCCTCTTCGGTCCCGTCGAATATTTTGCAATGATGGTGTTCGGGCTGACGGCCGCAACCCTTCTTGCACATGGTTCGTTCATCAAGGGGGTCGCCATGGTCCTGACGGGGCTGATCCTCGGCCTCGTAGGCGCCGACGTGAACAGCGGCACGTATCGCTTTACCTTCGGCTCCTTCTCGCTGACGGAGGGCATTGAGTTCGTCGCGGTGGCAATGGGGCTCTTCGCATTCACCGACATCGTCACCAACATTCGGAACGACCAGGCGCGCGAAGTCACCACGCCCGCCCTGCGCAATCTCTGGCTGAATGGCAGGGAAGCCAGGCAAGCGATGCTCCCGGTCATGCGGGGCACCGCGATCGGATCGATCCTAGGCCTTCTTCCCGGAGGCGGCGCGATGATTTCCTCGTTTGCATCCTATGCTGTCGAGAAGCGCCTTGCGAAAAGACCTGAGGAATTCGGCCATGGCGCCATTGCCGGCCTTGCCGGTCCGGAAGCCGCCAACAATGCCGGCGCCCAGACCTCCTTCATCCCGATGCTGACGCTCGGCATCCCGAGCAATGGCGTAATGGCGTTGATGATCGGCGCGCTGATGGTGCACAACATCGCTCCCGGTCCCTATGTCATGGTTTCCAATCCGGAAATCTTCTGGGGCCTGATCGCGTCGATGTGGATCGGCAATACGATGCTCGTCGTCTTGAACCTGCCGCTCATTCCGCTGTGGGTCCGGCTGATTCAGGTCCACTACTGGATTCTCTATCCCATCATCCTGACAATCTGCTGCGTCGGCCTGTTCAGCATCGAGAACCGTGTGCTGCCGATATATTTCGCGGCCGGCTTCACGCTCGTGGGCTGCCTGTTCTGGCGTTTCCGCGCCGAGGCCGCTCCTCTCCTTCTCGGCTTCATCCTAGGACCGCTGATGGAAGAACACTTCCGCCGTGCGCTTCTCCTTTCGAATGGCGACTTGGCGATCTTCTACCATAGCCCTCTTTCGATCGCGATGCTCTCCATCGCAGCCGTCATGTGTTTGGTTATTCTGCTCCCCCAAATCCGTCCCGGTCGCAGCGTGGCGTTTACCGAGGAAGCGTGATCCTTAACCGCATCGGAGTCGATTTCGCTTCAAAAAGCTTACACGGCTTCAGTCAGGGCCGGTGGTTCGTACCTCATCAATCGCGAGTAATCCTGTCAAGAGAGCGCGATAGACCGCGGAGACGGCGAAGCCGTCCGCGCTCGGTAGATGGACACAAGGCCGAATGGGGCAGAAGCTCGTGCTCGGCCCGCGAAACTTAATAGCGGCGCGCAGGCGGAACAGATGTAGCCCACGCGACGGGCCCGCCAGCGCCGGCCCGTCGCGGTATGGGACCTTCATCTTGTAAGCGCTTTACCAAGTTAACCTCGTCTTGAAGCATGATCAGAAAAACATGGATCCTCTTGGAGAGAGTAATCCTTTTAAATGTAACGTTGAAAGAAAGTCATTCGCGATGACGGAGAAGCGATCTATTGCATCGAGAAATTCTACGATCCGGAGCATCAACAAAAATGTCTTGAGCGTGAGGCCGAACTTATTCGTGAGCTCACCAGCCCCACGACCTCTCCGTGGTCTGGCAAACCAAGCTCTGTCGGCTCAGCTCTTCTTGTTGATCCTGTAGCACTTGCCAAGCTTTCACGCTCGCTTGTCCAGACTGTATTGCTCAAGGATCGCGACTGCGCCGCCATTGAAGCGGAGACGGCGAGATTGCGGGAAGCGACTTTAACTATCGCAAATCTTTACCACTCTGAACGATGCGAGCGTCATCGAACTCATCCAACGTTTCCTCACGGTTTCCGCCTGGATTCGTGAATACGGGGCGCTTCGTCCAGAGGCGTTTGTCGAGTGTCTTCTGATAGCCGATACGATAGACTGAAGTCATATACTGATGATTGAGAGGATCGGTCATGGAATAGGGTACCTGGGCATCGATGGAAGCAATATCGAGGTCCACGCCTGTGCGCTGTGTGAAGTTATAGAGCGCAATCAGCCCCTGCTTGGTATGGGTTTTCAGAAGTATGGCATAGGCCCGCCCCATAATGGGGAGCGCCCGTTCAGGCGACATTGCAAACTCGGGGATGAGGGCGTTGTTTATGATGACATAGATATGCAGGATCACCTTGCCGGCGTGGCTTGGCGCAACGATCAGTTGCTCCGGCAGAGTAAAGAACTGCGCGGAGCTACCGCCGTCGGAGTGCAGCTCCTCGATCTGCTTTCCATCCACCACGGCCTTTACGGAGACGGGCGGCAAGACACCGGGGACACTCGCGGACGCTATCAGTACCTGACGAACCAGGTCCAAAGCATCCGCCCTGCCGCTGGCTGCGATCGCGCCTATGTTCCAGATAACCGCGCGTTGGGTGTCGAGATTTGTCGTCATGACAAGAAGCCTGCGTCCGGCACGATGTTCACGGGCAATGCGGTGCAGGATCTCTTCCGTGATGTTCTCTCCCACCACGCGACGCAGGGCATCTCCCCGAAGGAGACTGGGGGAAAGAATTCCGAACCCTCTCCAGTTGATGTCTACGAGATCACGAGCTTGATCGGAAAGATAAAGTCGTCGTAGCCGCTGGTCATATTCAGGGCCGAGGAATGCAAGAGGCGCTATCAGGGCCCCGGTGCTGACGCCGGTTACGACATCAAAGTTTGGCCGGGTTCCAAGTTCGCTCCAGGCAGAAAGAATGCCGACAGAGAAGGCCCCACCCGCGCCGCCACCCGACATGGCCAGCATGGCAGGCCTAGCCTTGCTGGTGACTGGCCTCCAGGGATCATAGACTGATTTGGGAGGTCGCGGGTCATCGGCGTGAACCCTGATATTCTCAAATCCGACAATCTGCGCCCGCTCGGCTTCGGATGCGTTGTAGGCTTGGCGGGCAGGTGCCGCGCACCCGCTCAAAATGAGCGATGCGACGACGCAAAGGCTCATGAAGCTCATCCACGCCGACACTATTGTTGGCTCGCGGCCAAGCCACGCCCGGATCATGCATCTCATCAAACAGACCCTTAGCGGAGGAGGACGGCTTGGTGGCCGAGGTTCGTCTTGCCTTGGTTTGGCTTTGATCACGTGAGGGCGTCCCTCTTACGCCTCGCTGGCGCGCTGGCGCGGAAGTCGCGTCGCCGCTAGAACTGCTCCTGTGATGGCCATGGCCACGGCGAAGCCGATCCAGACGCCGTACAATGCGTAGCCCAGGATGAAGCCTCCCAGGACTGGCGAGGCGATATCGGCTACAGCGACGAGAGACTGTGCTGCACCGAGGACGACCCCCTGTCGCTGCAAGGGCACGTGAGTTGACAGTGCTGCCATATAGGTGGGCTTCGCCAAAGCATCGCCGGTGCTGACACACAAAACGGCAAGGAGAAGAACAGGGATGGTCGTGGCAAGGCCTGCCATCAGGAAGCCTGCGGAGATGAGTGCGAAGATCAGAAGGATCAGGCTGCGCTCTGTCAGGTATTTGCCCAGCCAGCCAAGCAGAAAGATCTGCGCAAAGACATTGATCCCACCATCGACCATGACGAGATAACTCAGCTCCTTCGCTCCGAACGCATGGCCGTTCCAGATGAACGTATCGCCAAGGAAGACCGGCATCTGTGAGATATACATGCCATAAGCGAGGAAGTGGCAGAGGATCACCCCGATGAGAATCCGGATCATGGGAGACGCCAGAATCGTTCGGAACGAGGTCTTCTCGCCCAAGGGCTGGTCGTCATGGCACGGTGCCGCCTCCCTATCGTCCAGCCGGAAAACCGTCACGATGATCGACAGGAGCACCAACCCGAATGCGGCAAGGATCGGTGCGGTCAATGATGTGCCGGACAGAAGGCCAGAAAGCCCTGCGCCGATGATCCCACCCACACCGGCGCCCCCCATCACAATACCCATGGCCTGCCTCCGGCTCCCAGCGTCCGTATGATCGGCGACATAGGCTGCGGTGACCGAGATGTTACCTGCCGTCAGGCCGAACAACGCGCGGGCGAGCAGGATGAAAGCGACGCTGGGGGCAAAAGCGAGCAGCAGGAGGCTCGCCGCCGCAATGATCTGGCTCGCCATGAGAATACGCTTGCGACCGAAGCGGTCCGAAAGCTGGCCAAGCGTGGGGGCCGAAGCAACCTGACCGACGGCTTCCGCCGCGATGACGATGCCAAGGACAAGGGGGGATCCTCCCATCGAGCGGATGTGGAAGGGCAGAACCGGTAGGACCGCGGCCGAGCCCGCCGCATAGGTGCAAACGAGCACGAACACAGGCAGGATATGTCGCCAGTCAAGTTTCCTTGTCACCGCGGCGCTCTCGGATTGGGATTGAGTGGCCATGTCATGCCCCTTCCCTGTCCGTCGCCAAGCCAGTGCCGTGAGCACCGATCCGGTTCAGATAGTCTTCAAGGCGTGCGGCCCCCTCTGCGTCGAGGGGCAGGATCGCGGCGACATATCCGTCAGGCCGGACCAGCGCGCATTCGTTCGGCGCCAATCCGTAAGTTTCGCGGATGTGCCCGAATGCGTCGACGATGTCGCCCTTGTCGCCTAGACGATGGATGTGCAGGCCGGCTCGTGGCGCGGCGGCCCCTTGTCCGTCAACGAGCAGTATCCAGTGCGTTCCCCTGAACAACTGGAACAGCCGTGAGGGCTGGCCCGCAGCACCCTTGATCGGCGCGTCCGGGGCACGATCTCCGGCCCGGAGCCCGTTCCTCTTGGGACCGCATTCCACCGAAAGCGGCGACGCCGGATAGCCGATATCGAGCTGCCGCACCTCGCGCCCACGCGTTATCTCGCCCTGCTTGCCGGCGCCGAGCAGCCGGGTCGAGAGGCCGAGCATGGCCTCGGCCACCGGGCGGCGCTCGATCTCGTAGCTGTCGAGAAGGTCTTCCCGAGCGCCATCCAAGACAGACGCCAGCTTCCAACCAATATTATAGGCGTCCTGTACACTGGTGTTCAGTCCCTGGCCGCCGGTCGGCGGATGAATGTGCGCCGCGTCGCCGACGAGGAAGACCCGGCCGACACGGTAGCGAGCGGCCAACCGAGCGTTCATGAGATAGGCTGAAGCCCAGTTCACCGAGTGCACCCGGATATCGCGACGGCCCGTCCGTTCGCCAATCATCCGTTCAAGTCCCCCGGCAGAAAGATTGACCTCGCCCTCCAGCGGTACCGGGCCTTGAAGCTGAAACAGGTCGGTTCCTGCCAGTGGGCAGATCGAGATCATCCACTGCATGTCGCCGTCGTTGAACTGATGCCACCAGCCCCGGTCGAGTCCGGTCAACGCGACATCGGCGACCATGGCACGCACACCCAGGGTCTTGCCCGGGAAGCCCACCCCGAGCGCGCCGCGCACGAAGCTGCGTCCGCCATCCGCCCCGACGAGATAGCGCACGCGTACTGTCTCTTCTCCATCCGGCCCGGATAGTCGTGCCGTGACGCCGTCCTTGTCCTGTTCGAAGCCGACCAACGCGCTGCCGAACTCGACTTGGCCGCCCAATTCGACCAGCCTCTCGCGCATGATGCGCTCCGTCAGGAACTGCGGGATCATCAGCGGAATCTGATAGGGCTCCGCCGGCGTGGGTTCCGGCCTCTCGCCGAAATCCTTCTCGACGAAGCTCCCGTCCTCACGATATTCGCGAATGAGCGGGTAGACACCGCCGGCGGCGACCACCGTGTCGAGAATGCCGAGATCCTCGAAGACCTCCTGCGTCCGCGGCTGGATGCCCTTTCCACGCGAGCCGTGGAAGGGGCCCACCATCTTCTCGATCAGCCGGAAAGCTACGTTCCGTCGCGCCAGGTCGATTGCCAATGTCAGGCCAGCCGCTCCCGCGCCGCAGATGAGCACATCTGCGGCAAAATTGTTTGTCATATCGGTCTCCATGTGTGTATTATGCATATAATAGGAGAGACGATATGCCGTCAACAGGAAATGTGCAAAATACACACATCAGCGCGAAAATTCGCGAACTGCATGGATCGCTGATCGATATCGTCGGCCTTATGAACCAGCCGCAGCGTGATGAGGCGCTCGTGCGTGAGGCCGATATTGCGCTCGATCGTGCCCTGTTCCCATTACTGGTTGGGATCGAGCGGCGCGGGCCGATCGGCATCGTCGATCTTGCCGAGCGGGTCGGGCGGGACTACACCACCGTCAGTCGCCAGGTGGCGAAGCTGGAAAGCCTTGGCCTTGCCGAACGCAGGCAAAATGCGAGCGACCGTCGTGTAAATGAGGCGGTGGTCACAGCGAAAGGCAAGGCGATGACCGACAAGATTGATGCGGCACGCGAAAGGATGGCCCTTGCCGTCTTTGCAAGCTGGGATCCAGACGAGATCGACGAACTTGTGCGGCTGATGCGAAAGTTTGCCGACGCGATGGGAGATGGGCCCGAAAACTTGGTCGCTCCCTGAGCCGCCAGTTCTTTTGCCAGATCCTCGGCATTCTCCCGTCGGTCAACAGGCCTGGTGAAGCAGGCCGTTTGCAGCATGCAGTATCAAGTCGGCTAGGAGCGGCTGCGCACTCCCCACCGGGACCCCGGCCGTGGCAAAACTGTTGGGCCCGGCTATCGCAGTAGATCGGCGTATGTGGCTTGCGTGTTAGCCTTAACGCCTCAGGTCAGCGAAGCGCCACAGCCGCCAGGGGGCCAGAAGGGCGTTTTGCAGAAGCGGTTTTCCCGGGCCGGCAAGCCATGCCTCCAGGGTCATCAGATCGCCGAACTCCTGGCGGAGTGCATTGATGTCGGCGGACCCGGCGCAGCGGCCATCGTCCACCAGTTCAGCCAGACGCCCGAGGAAACGGTTTTCCGCAAGAAGGCTGTCCGGGAAGCGTTTATAAGTGATCGGCTGTCGTGCGGCACGGCTCAGCGCATCCTGCAGGTCGAGGCCCGTGACTTCGTCGCCGGCGATCTCCAGGGTTCGCCCGGCATAAAGCTCAGGAATGTTCAGAATGGCGGCAACGATCTTCCCAATATCATCCACCGCGATGACCTGCATGGCCTGATCCGGTCGCATGAGGAAGTTGAATTCGCCCTGATCCAAACCCATGCCGGGCAGCATCAGCATTTCCATGAAGGAACTGGGGCGGACGATCGTGTATTGGAGGTCCAGACGACGGATATGATCTTCGATCTCCGTCTTGCTGTCGAAGTGGCCCATGCCAGTGACGCCCTTACCCGCGGCACCGACTGAGGAATAGACGAGATGACCGACGCCCGACGCTTTGGCGAGATCGGCAACCGTCTTTCCCCAAACGACCTCCTGTTCGTCCGACACGCCATGGGCTGCACCTTGGCCGGAACTGGGCTGAACGCTGAACACTGCCTCGACGCCGGACATGGCTGCCCGGATGGAGTTCGGATCCGCGAGGTCGCCATGACGCAGCTCGATGCCCTCTGCCGCGAGCGCCTCCGCCTTGCGGCCTTGAGGATCCCGCACAAGCGCCCTGACGACCCAGCCCCTCGCGTCCAGAGCCCTTGCCACCGCGCCGCCTTGTTGACCGGTGGCTCCCAGCACCAGTGCCGATCTTCCTTCGCCCATCTAAAAGTTCCTTTTGGTAACCGTTGATTGGCAGAGGATGGCATTGCTATATCTCCCTCACAAGACGGCACTGTTTCGTGCGCCGGTCACACGGAGGTAACTCTTGAAGACGATCCACGGGAGGCCCTACCGCGACGGGCTGAAAGGTCCGGTGCTCACCCCGTGCGCGCCTCATAGCGTCCTTGCCCGGATGGGTGACAAATGGACGATCCTCGTGATGTCGATCCTGGCACTCGCTCCAGAATCTCCACTGCGGTTCTCCGAGATCAAGAACGGAATTCCAAAGATCTCACAGCGCATGCTAACGCTCACCCTGCGAAACCTTGAACGCGATGGGCTGGTGAAGCGGCACTACTACCCCGAGGTGCCGCCGCGGGTGGAGTATGAGCTCACGCCGATCGGAAAGACGATGCTGCCGGCGCTCGAAGGGTTCACGTCGTGGATCCGAGAAAACTGGCAAGCGATTGAGCGCTCACGTGAGCAGTTCGACGCCGCGGAAATGTAGCTTGGCATCGTTGCAGCCCTCCTCCTTCGCGGCGACGAGCTTGCCCTTGATCTCGTTCATTCTTGGTATTTAGCCCGCTATTTGCACCCGGCGCACGAGGCATCGTCCTCTACGAACTGGATGATGAGCCGCTGGCCGAGCCAAAGCCGCTCTCGCCGGCGGATCGACTACGGTTGGCACAGGGACACTTTGCTGACAGGTATGCGCTGGCAACGACCTTTCTTAAAGGCTTCCGCTTTTATTTAGGCGAGGAGGAGTTTCGCGTCGGGGCCTTTGAGCTCCATCAATCGCTTGAGCAAGCCTATTCCTGCGTGCTCCTGACGCTCACGAACTACGGGCCGCCTTCCCACAACATCAAGTTCCTGCGCTCGCTCGCCGAGGAGCAGGATCGCCGGCTGGCCGAGGCCTTCCCTCGCGATCAGCATCGCGAACGGGCCTGGTTCAACACGCTCAACGAAGCCTATGTGAAGGCCCGCTATTCCAAACATTACGAGATCAGCGCGGAGGCGCTTGCCTGGCTGGGAGAGCGGACCGCGATCCTACTTGAAATCGTAAATCAGGTTTGCCGCGACCATCTGGAAGCGCTGCAGAAGCGCGCCGGGTAGAACCTTGAGGCCGCAGGATGGAGGTCTTGAAAGGGATCAGAACCAACGACCCTGTTGTTACAAAAGCCTTCCACCCCAAATTTCCCGTAGTGGACATTGGTCGTTTTAGATGAAATGACCAATTTAGGCCGATAGCGGTGGTTCTGCTCGTAACACCGCGAATGCAGAGAGCGCCCGTTGGCTCGAACTCCTCGAGCAACAGCGGAGTGAACCTGGAAGTGAAATCGATCAAGGTCGCGCCCAGCGCCAGTTCACGTAGCAGGCGCTCATGAATGGATTGCATCGACATTCGGCTTGATCAGTTGAGCAATCAAACTGCTCTTGCCTATGCCAGGCGCTCGCAAAGAGTGCGGCCAACGCACCGCACATGCGATCTTATACGAAATTTACTTTCTTATATGAACCAACCATCTCGAACGCGAACAACGATCGACGGCGTGCCGGTCCGCTTGGCAGATGGCCTCAACGTCGATCGCGACAGTCTTCACGACCAGCCCACGCCATTGTCACCGCCGACCTGCGACAGCGGCGCGCCAAGGCACGCCCAATGCCGCGGCGCCGGCGAGCCAATCGGCGCAAAGTCGCGCGTGCTGGATGGCATTCGAATATCCTTGAGAGCACATCGACGATGTCCGTCAGAGCGTATTTCACCGTCCAGACCTGAGCGCGGGGGCAACTAGCTTTCTTGTAGAAAACAACGATGGAGCTGGCGAACCTCTGGCATGCAACCTCTGGAAACGCTACATGCAAACTAGCAAAAGGAGATTTGGATGGCGCGAGCCCCTGAGACAGAGGTGCCGGAGCTTGACGAGGTTGCGGAACGGCAGACGCGTTACCGCGTCCCGGCTGTCGACAAGGCATTGGACATCCTTGAGCTGCTCTCGACGGAAGCCTCCGGCCTTCCGATGGCCACGCTTGCTGAACGGCTGAATCGCACGATCAGTGAAATCTATCGCACGGTACAATTGCTGGAGGCTCGCGGGTATCTCGAACGCAATGCCGACGGTGATCGCTATGCGGTAACGATGAAGCTGTTTCGGCTCGCCCATGCGATGCCGCGCATCCATTCGCTCTCGGCACTGGCGCTGCCAATCATGGAAGAACTGGCGATTGAAATCGAGCAGTCATGTCATCTGGCGGTGCTCGACGGGCTCGACATCCTGATCATCGCGCAGGTCGACTCGCCCCTGCCGCGCCAATATTCCGTAATGCTCGGAGCGCGCTTGCCGGTTTGGGAGGCAAGCTCGGGCAATCTGCTCCTGGCGCAACTCCCCGAAGCCAAGCGTGAGGCGCTGTTCAGGTCGGTAACACGCATGGTCGCACCAGAAACGATGCAGCAGTTTCGTGAGCGGGTGGCCGAGATTGGCAATTCCGGCAAGGAGGAGCGGGAGAGCTATTTCGTGTCCGGTCTTCGAACCATCAGCCGCCCGATCTATAATCACCTCGGCACGACGGTCGCCGCTATCACCGTGCCCTTCCTGCAGCACAAGCGGGTCGTGGTGACACCCTCTGAAGCCGGCGCTCGACTGGAACTAGCCGCAAGACGGCTGTCGCGGGAACTCGGCTATCGCGAGCCATCCGGCGACTGAAGCCAGCGGCCCGGCACATTCGCCGCACGCCGTTCTTTAGCCGAGCGGCAGGGGCGGATTTCGCAGTGGAGTACAGCCCACTGAACGCCCACACCCATAGAGAAGCGCACCGACTGACTGCCACAGGAGCGCGCCTGCACGAGAAGACGGCATCGCGCAGACCAAGCAGCATCTCGGCATCGGGCAGGTCGTCGGCGGAAGCCCCGACATATAGGCAAATCGACCTCGCGGTACCGATCTCGCCGGCCGCCACGGCGCCTTCCAACCGGGCGAGAAGATCGGCAGCGGTGCTCACTCGAGGCGCATCTGCGTCTTGGCGTCGAACAGATGCAGGCGGTCGGGATCGAGATGGAGCGTTAGTGCCTCGCCGACCCGAAACTGGTCCCTGTCGATACAGCGCGCCGTCAGGCTTGCATGTCCGGCCTTCATCGTCACGAGAATGTCGCTGCCCAGCGGTTCGAGCATGTCGATGATCCCTTCGATACGCGCGGTGGCGGACGCCGAGGGTGTGTCGCTGAGATGTTCGGGGCGCATGCCGGCAAGCACCACATCGCCGTTTGATACGTGAGACAGCGCTGCTCCCTTGGGAAGTGTGATGCGCCCGCCGCCCTCGAGAACGAATACCGGAGCGTGCCCGACGGTGCTGGCGGTTGTCGAGAGGATGTTCATGGTCGGCGATCCGATGAACTCGGCGACGAAGACGTTGGCAGGTCGATCGAACAGCTCGCGCGGCGTCCCCATCTGCGCGATATGGCCGTCGAGCAGGCAGATGATGCGGTCGGCCAGCGTCATCGCTTCAAGCTGGTCGTGCGTGACATACATGCTCGTGGTCTTGAGCGTCCGGTGCAGGCGCTTGAGCTGGACGCGCATCTCGGCGCGCAGCTTGGCATCGAGATTGGAGAGAGGCTCGTCGAACAGGAAGAGTTGCGGCTTGCGCACCATGGCGCGACCAATGGCGACGCGCTGGCGCTGGCCACCAGAAAGTTCGCGCGGCCGGCGATGCAGCAGATGGCCGATCTGGAGGATATCGGCAACGCGCTTCACCTGTTCCTGCCGCTCTGGCTTGGGAACACGGGCGAGCTCCAGCGAGAAGCCGATATTTTGCTCGACGCTCATATGGGGATAGAGCGCATAGTCCTGGAACACCATGGCGACCTGGCGTTCCTTGGGCGTGAGTTCGTTGACGCGGGTGCCGTGTACACGCAGTTCACCGCCCGAGATATCCTCGAGCCCCGCAACCATGCGCAGGATGGTGCTCTTTCCACAGCCGGACGGACCGACGAGAACGAGGAACTCCCCCTCCGCGATATCGAAGCTGATGTCATGCACAACCTCGACGCTGCCATAGCGCTTTACGAAGCGATCAACAGTGACGGCAACCATCAGTGGGACATCCTTTCCAAAATCAGCCTTTGACCGAGCCGGCAGTGAGGCCGGCGATCAGGAACCTCTGAGCAAACATGACGAGCAATGTGACCGGCAGAAGCTGCACGGTGACGCCCGCAAACAGCACACCCCAATTGGTGCCGCTCACGGCATCCATCACCTCGGAGATGATGAGCGGAGCCGTCTTGGCGTCCTGGGTGGTGAAGATGAGGGCGAAGAGATATTCATTCCACGAATAAACGAACACGAAGATGGCGCAGGCGGCCAGCCCCTGGAGCGACAGGGGCAGTATGACTCTCGTCAGCGTCTGCAGCGTCGTTGCGCCATCCACCACCGCGGCTTCATCGAGCGTCCGCGGGATCTTGTCGATGAACGTCTTCATAATCATCGTGCACAGCGACACCCAGAATGTGGCGTAGAGCACAATCAATACGATATGCGTGTCGCTGAGCTTGAGCGCGTCGACGACGGGAAACAGCGGCAGCGTCACCACAATTGGCGGCAGCAGTCGGATGGCAATCAGATAGAGAACCGAGCCGGCCAGGATTTTGCCTGTATAACGCGAATAGACGAAGCCGGAGAGGACGCTCACGAAGCAGGCGAGTAACGTGGCGCCGACAGCAATGATCAGGCTGTTGGCGAGCGTTGGAAAGAAGCCGGTCCACTTCGTCGCCAGAGCCGCATAGTGTTCTAAGGTAGGCGCGAAGATCAGGTCAGGCGGAAACTTGAAGATCTCCTTCTGCTGCTTGAAGGAGGAGATCACTATGTAGAGGATCGGGAATGCCGACCACACGATGATGATCGCAAACAGCAGCATTCGGATGAGCGTCCGCACGGCGGCCGCGACGCGACGCGCGGCCAAGTTGGGAACAATGATGGAGGCAGCGTCAGTCATTACCCTTGAGCATCCTTCGGTGCATTGCCCATAGATAGACGGAGGCAACCAGAAGCGAGCCGATCACCATGAGCCAGCCGGTGGCCGAGGCGGTGCCGAACTCGCCGTATTTGAAAGCGCTCTGGTAGAGATAGAGGGCCACCACTTCCGTGAAACGGGCTGGTCCACCCCCGGTCAGCAGCCAGACTTCCGAGAAGAGACGGAAGGCAAAGACGAAGCGGAAGATCAGTGAAATTAGGATCGCCGGAATCGTCAGTGGAAGGGTAATGCGCCAGAATTCCTGCCAGGACGTGGCGCCATCGATGCGCGAGGCTTCGTAGAGTGACTTCGGGATCGCCAGCATGCCGGCATAGATGAGCAGGAACGTGAATGGCAGGTGGTGCCAGATCGAGATCAGCGTCACGACGCCGAGCGCAAGGGGGGGCGACACGCTCCAATTGAGCATACCGAAGCCGAGATTCTCGATCGCGCGCGCCAGCACGCCGCTCCCGGGATTAAGCATGATCTTCCAGATCAGCACGCCGACAACTTCGGAGATGGCGTAGGGCATCAGCACGATCGCAAACATGATCCTTGGATAGCGCACACCACCCAGGAACAGCGCTGCCATGGCGAGCGCGAGGATCAGTTCGACATAGACTATGGCATTGACGACGATCAGCGTGTTGAGCGTCGAGCGCCAGAAATAGGGGCTGGAGAGAACGGTCAGATAATTGTCGAAGCCGACAAAGGTGAGGTCGGAGCCATAGGTGGATTGATTGAGGCTCAGCCAGAACACATAAATTGATGGCAGGGCAATCACCACCAGCAGCATCAGGTGGGTCGGCACCAGCATCAGTAAAGCAGCCGAATTCAGTCGCCTCATGTTTCAGTCCACCATGGTCTCGGTGAAGTTTGTCGCGCAGCAGGCGCCGCGCGACAGGATTGTCCTGGTCCAGTTCATCGGCGGGACTTGGCGACCAGCTCTTCGGTGCGGGTCTGCAGATCGGCTGCGGCCTGCGCCGGCGTCTTTAGACCGAGCAACGCCGCCTGCATCTCCTCGACGAAAAGGGTCGTGGCTTCCACCGCACCATCGAATGCAGGGATGGCGACCGACGCATCGCGCAGGCCAATCGCCTCGGCGGCGGCATAGGGAAGTGCCTCGATTACGCGGGGGTCGTCGTAGGCTGCCGGACGCACGGGACCGTTGCCGTTGAGGGTCGCCCGCACCGTAGCATCCTTGCTGGAAAGCTCCCGGACAAGGTCATAGGCAAGCTCTTTCTGCGAGGAATTGGCCGGAATGGCCCACGACCAAAATTCCGTGTTTGCCGAGGCCTTGCCGACTTCGTTGGTTGGGAACGGCATGGTCTCGATGTGGCCTGGATAGAGCGACGCGGCCGGATCATTGAGCGCGGTGTAACGCGAGAACGGGTTGATGGCGAAGACCGCCCGGCCCTCACGCATGAAGGCGATGAGTTCGTCCAGACCGATGGAGGTGACGTTCGGCGGGAGGACACCCTCCCGATAAAGATTGGCGAGCTCGGTGAAGCCGCGGATCATCTCGGGCGAGTTGGCATGGACGTTGAGATCGGAATCGATGTAGACGGCGCCGAACGCACTGAGGAACTGCAGGGCGGTCACATGCGTGTCGGCCGTGAGCACCAGGCCATGCACCCGGGCCCCGTCATCGCGCACATAGGTCGCCGCACGCGCAGCGGCGAGCAGCTCGTCAAGCGTGGTCGGCGCGGCAATGCCGCGTTCATCGAGAAGCTTTTTGTTGTAGTGCAGCGCGTTGGTGGCATGACGGTACGGGATGGCGATGCGCCGGCCATCGACTACGGTCGCATTAAGCAGACCCGACGAGAGACCCTCGAAATCCTCGATTGGATTGGCCTTCATATGTGCATCGAGCGGCTCGAGCAGCCGGGCTACGCTGGGAACGACGCGGGTGTTGAGAACCGCGGCCAGGTCGATGGCGGTTTTGCTCAGGCTCATCTCGCGCAGCAACCGGTCATGCAATGGGCCGATGTTGAGCGTGACCCAGTTGAGCGCGACGTTGTTCCGCTTGGCCCATTCGCCGGCAATATTTTGCGCATTGGCGAGATTGCCGCCGGTCGCGGCGGTCATGTGCACATTGTGCGATATGATCGTCAGGGTCCGCTGTTCCTGCGCCGAAACCACTCCCGTGGCAGCGAGGATCATGGCGGCCACTGCCAGAGACTTTCTCAGCATGGTTCTTCCTCCAGAGTTGACGGTCCTCACGCCGTCAATTTTTATATACGATACTAATTATCACTGGTGTCAAGATCATGTTGACATTCTTGCTTACGCGGACCACCCGCCATCGACCCGCACCGTGGCGCCGTTGATGTAGCCGGCAGCTTCCGAACACAGCAGCAGGGCGGCAGGGACGCAGTCGGCGACGTCGCCTAGCCGGCCGGCGGGTATCTTGGCGGCGATCCGGGAGCGATGGGCACTGTCCGCGAGCGCCGCGGCGTTGCGCTCGGTCTCGATGGCGCCAGGAGCAAGGGTATTGAACGTCACCCCCGCCGCGCCGTGCTCCCGCGCCAGGCTGCGCATGACATTGGCCTGCGCCGCCTTGCAGGCGGCATAGACCATGAAGTCCGGGTTCGGCACCTCCTCCTGAATGCTGCCGATCGAAAGTACGCGGCCAAAGCCGCGCTCCAGCATGGGCGGCACCAATCTCTGCAGGAGGAGCAGGCTAGAGCGAAGGTTGACAGCGAACTGCTGGTCCATGGAGACCGGAGGTGTGGCGCGCCAATCGCCCCGCACCTCCATCGACGCATTGAGAACCAGGATGTCAATCCGGCCGGCGAGCGCCATGGCCTCAGTCGCAAGCCGATCGCACTGCGCAGGATCCTCGAGATCCGCAGCTATCGTATGAACTTCGCCGCCAAAAGTGCGCATCTCGGCTTCCGCCGCGGCCAATAGCGGCGATTCCGGGCGGTCGTGCAAAATCACGTTCACGCCGCTCTCCGCCAGCCCTGCGGCTATGGCGCGCCCGATCCCCCGGGCGGCGCCCGTGACCAATGCACGATGCGACACTAAAGATTGTTGCATCCGACCCTCACTTGGATTGACACATAAGAAACTTACTTTTACAGAAGGAATCATCCGCAGACAATGGCTACCCATCTCTTTGCCAATAGCCACCACCTCCGTCATTTTTCACAGAGGCCTTCCGGCGTTCAATGATGAGCACACCTCGTACCGCGCAGCGACCCGACCTTCAGCTTAGTCGCTTTGATCCCTTGCCCCGCATCATGTTTTACGACGACTTCAGCCAGGGAATGTCCGGCTGGACCGAACTGCTGGGCAATTACACCGGGAGCCTGCGTACCATGCATCCGGGCTACCGCCAGTTCACTCCCCCCATGCTGAGCAATCTCACCCAGTGGGATGGCGGGACGCATGGGGCGCTGACTGGCTCCTATGCCCTGAAGCTGGCGACCCGGCCCGGACGGGGCGCGCAGACCGTGAGCCTGAAGCGCATGACCTTTCCCAAGGCCTGCACCATGCAGCTCGAATGCTTCTTCACCTTCAAGCCGGAGGCGATCGAACTGGAGCTATCGGACCGCGATGTTCGTTCGTTCGGCGTGGTGCTCGACATCCAGAACGACAAGCACCGCGTGCTGCCGCAGGTGCGATATCTGAATGCGCTCAATGGCGAAGCCCAGAACAAGTGGCAGTACAAACCGCGCAGCGTCGATTTCGAGAATGTCGGCGATCGCACGGTGACGATCTATCACTATGGCGAGGAAAACTGGATCGACATCCCCGGCGGTCACCAGCTGCTATGCTACAACGAGATTCCGACCAAGGTGAACTGGCACTATTTCCGCCTGGGATTCGATGTCCGGACGCTGCGCTACACCGAACTGCAGTGCAACGACACGGTATTGGATCTGTCCGACCTCGATACTCTCAAGTTCGATGCGATGCCCAACCTGCGCAACCTGTTCAACGTAATCCCGTTCGTCGATTCGGATTCGGACAAGCGCGCCTTTCTCTATTTTGATTCAATCCTGCTTTCGGGAGACTGGTGATGCTGGCTGAGAGCTACACTGCGGTAATCGCGCGTGGAGAAGACTGGAAGGACGGCTCGACCACCGAGCCCTACGAAGCGAGCTGGGCGCGTGAAGCAATCATCGTGCTGCGCACGCTCGAAAGCGGAACACTGACATCGGGTGCCAAGGCCCATGTGCAGATTTCGCTGGACGGCATGCGCTGGATCAATGAGGGCACGAGCCTCGACATTCCCACCGAGATCGACGGGATGAGCATGGCCCGGCTCGGCCATTTCGGCCATTATTTGCGTCTCAGGGCGGAGATGCCGGCAGGCGCTACAGGCTTCATGCTCGCCACACTCTCACTAAAGGCCTGATCATGCGCAGCAACCGCCTCAAGGAGATCTGGGCCAGCGGCCGGCATGTGAACAATGGCTGGCTAGGCATCCCCTCGTCGCATTCGGCGGAGGTGATGTCGCATGTCGGGTTCGACTCGCTGACCATCGATCTGCAGCACGGCGCCATCGACTATGCCGGCGCGCTGGCTATGCTCACCGCGATCTCGACCACGCAGGTCGTGCCGCTGACGCGCCCTGTCTCGCTCGATCCCCCGCAGATAATGAAACTGCTCGATGCCGGCGCTTACGGCATCGTATGTCCGATGATCGATACGCCGGAGGATGCTCGCAGGCTGGTGGCGGCGTGCCGATATCCGCCCATCGGCGAGCGGAGCTTCGGCCCAACGCGGGCCGCCATGTCGCAAGGGCCCGGATTCAATACCGATGAGGCCAACCGCGAGATCGTCGTCTTCGGCCAGGTCGAAACGCCGCATAGTCTGTCCAACCTTGACGCCATTCTGGCAACGGACGGCCTGGATGGTGTCTATGTCGGTCCTTCCGATCTGACGCTGTCGATGGGGCTGGGCGCCAATGGCGACAGCACCGATCCGCAGTTTCTCGCTCATCTCCGTCATGTGGTCGACCGCGCCCGGGCGACCGGCCGACATGTCGGCATGCATTGCGCCAATGGACCTCAGGCGCGCCGCATGGTCGAGATGGGCTTCGACTTTGTGACCGTCGGTTCCGATACGGGGCTGATCGCCGAAGCGGGGCGCAACCGCCTGGACATGGTGCGCGGCAACGAGGCGTCGGCCCAAACCGGTCAGGCCGCCAAGAATACCAGCGCCTATCCCGGCGTGAATACCCGATGAAATCCCTCCTTCCGACGCCCGATCTGCTGGGCGAATGCCCGATCTGGCACGCGCCGACCGCATCGCTGACCTGGATCGACGTACCCGGTCACGTCGTGCATCGGCTCGATACGGCAACCGGACGCAGGCTGACCTGGCCGGTTGAGGCCGAACCCGGTTGCGTGGCACTCGCCAGCAACGGCGTCGACATGATCGTCGCCGTTCGCAACCGCATCGTCCGGATCGATGCCGAGAGCGGCCGGCTGACTGAGATAGCCGTCGCACCGTTCGATCCCACCCATCATCGCTTTAACGACGGCCGTTGCGACAGTCGCGGCCGTTTCTGGATCGGCGTGTTCAACGAGCTGCGCGACGCGCCAAGCGCGGGGCTGTGGTGCCTCGAGCGTGACACGCTTCGCCAAGGTCCCCAGGGCGTCGTGCTTTCCAATGGCATTGCCTTCTCTCCGGACGAGCGCTGGCTCTACCAGTCTGATACGGTTGGAAAGGTGATTTTTCGCTATCCCTACGACATCGAAACCGGTACCTGCGGGGAGCGCCAACTGTTCGCCGACCTCGGTGTCGAAGACGGCACGCCCGACGGCGCCAGTGTGGATAGCGAGGGCCGACTGTGGGTGGCGCTCTACGGCGCCGGTTCGATCGTCGCTCTTTCGGGCGAGGGCAGGATCGTGGAGCGGCTAGCGCTGCCAGCCAAATGCCCGACAATGCCGGTTTTCGGCGGTGACGATCTGCGCACGCTGTTCGTCACCACGTCGCGCTTCAAGCGGCCGGCAGGCGAGTTCGCCACCACCCCGCTGGCGGGCCGGATATTTACCACTGGCATGGCGATTGCCGGGCTGCCGGAGCACCTTTACGGAGGCAGGGCGTGAGGTTGACAACTATCTTGCCTCCGGCGTACCGCGCCTCGCACTTGCAGAGGGGGACGACATCATCGATCTTTCGCTGGCTCCTGATGGTAATCCATCGACCTACGGCAGGCGCTTCGGGAGAAAACCGATCCTGCCGCGATCGCCTCGGGGTCCGAGCAGGCCGCGCGCCCCGCTTCGCACTTTTCGGGTTAGCCTCGCTACCGTGATCCCGCAGCCGGGCAAGGTGCGCTTCGGCGTCTTGTTCCGCAGCTGCAGGCCCAAGTCAATGCGATAGGTTCGCTTGATGTTGGTGCCCCAACCCTCGCGTTCCAACAGCACATGCACACGACGATAGCCATGGC
>NZ_JBLFFK010000029.1:0-66127 GCF_051400715.1 Neorhizobium descurainiae | reverse complement strand
GCCTGGTTCAACACGCTCAACGAAGCCTATGTGAAGGCCCGCTATTCCAAACATTACGAGATCAGCGCGGAGGCGCTGACCTGGCTGGGAGAGCGAACGACCGTCCTGCTGGACCTGGTCAAGGCGGTTTGCGCTGAACACCTGCAGTCACTGCAAGCCAAAGGCGCGTAATCCATACTGGCTCGCATCAACCGGCATATGGACGCCATTGCGGCCGCGGCGGGGGAGCAGTCGACCGGCCTTGCCGAGGTCAACGCGGCGGTCAATACAATGGACCAGACGACGCAGCAGAACGCGGCGAGGGTCGAGCAGTCGACGGCAGCATCCGCAGCTCTTGCAGCCGAAACGAACAGGCTGCGCGAGCTCGTCTCGAAGTTCCGCCTGGAGTCGACAGCCTCTGTCGCTTCCTCAGCGCTGCGGCACACTGCACGCGCCACGGTTGAGCCGCGGCATCACGTTGTGCCCGTTACTGCGACAGTTCGATGACGCTCAACACCCTGTGGCTGCGGACTGATGGTATTTTTCGACAACTGGTCGCAGCCAGTGCGAATAGGTCGAAGGCCAATCGGGCGGCAGGATAGAGAAGGCCGTTCCGGTAAGACTCAAGGTCGGCGAAGCGGAAGTCCGATTGGCCGAGGGCGTGAGCCATGCGCTGACCATCTGACGTTGGCCGAGAGGTGACGAGTTCTCGCAAGGTCCTCCAGGCAGACCCGATCTCTTTCGGCTTGGGGGGAGTTCTCATCGGCACGGTCGCCTTTCAGTGCTATTCTGGACTTCTGGGCATCCGCCTTCCTATGGCGGCAATACTGACCGGCGACGCGGACATTGCCCAGGACTATGCCGTCAGCCGGGAGGTTGAAGACAGTCTGCCTTCGATCGTGGGGTTGCTGCAAGGCGTCGATGCCAGCTTCCGGCCAGTTCCACATCGATCGGGATCCGCGGCCCCGTCGGCATTCGGAATGCCGACGGCTACCGAGTTGAATTCCTGACGTCGAACCGTGGTTCGGATGACTACATCGACCAGCCGGCGAAGATGCCCGCCCTCGGTGGTGCCAGCGCGGATCCACCGCGCTTTCTCGACTTCCTCATCAGGGAACCAGTCAGGACAATGCTGCTCCACCGAAGCGGTCTCCCGGTCGTCGTCCCTGATCCGTCCACAAGCTCATCGTCGCCAGCCGCCGACACACTGACGGGCAGGGTCCGGTGAAGCGAGAGAAGGATATCCGCCAAGCTGCGTTGCTCTTGAAGCCCTGCAGCAAACAAGGCGATCTGCGGACCTGGCACTCGTCTACAACGAAGTATGGGAGCGCGGGCCTGCGTGGCAAGACGGTATCCGAACCTGGGCTGGGATGCTGTCGGCACCAGATGCCGAGCGGTTCAAAAATGTCCTGGTCGAGGGCGCAAAAGAGAAACCGCGACGATATTGAACTTCCGTTTGGCGAATAGGTGTCCTCGAATCGAAAGCCAAGCAGTTGATTTGAGACGAAGTGACGAAGACCAAATAGGGAGCCGAGAGTTCGGGTCCGCTCAAGACCTTTGACACTATGCACTCGCTCGTCTGACGATATGAAATCCGGAATCGATGATCGTATTCTGTCGACTATTACCTGTTGTCCGCTGAATAATCAGCGACATTGCGTGTTGGCCCATTTCATAGGCATGAGGCTGCACGGTGGTGATCCCAGGCGTGATCTCCGAAGCAATCTCGTAATCGCCCCACCCGGCAACCGCGAGCCGTTCCGGTACCTTCCAGCCCCGGCGCCCGCACTCGAACAAGACCCCGGCGGCAACAATGTCTGTCGGGCAAATAATAGCATCAAGCTTCGGATCGATCCGGCAAAGGCCCTCAAGTGCCTTCGGCCCGGCGCCGAAGCCATCAGTCTGATCGACAAGGAAAACTCTCTCGCTGGCAAGCCCCGCCTCTTCCATTGCCTCGCGGAAAGCAGGCACGCGCTCGGTGAAGCGATGCGAGACATCGCCTTGATAGCCTACAAAGCCAATCCGGCGATATCCCCGTCCGATCAGCAGATTGGTTATCGCGCGAGTCGCATTTGCCGTCGAATAACCGACGGCCATGTCGAACGGATCGTGATGAACCCAGGATTCCACAACGGGCACCCCCGTTTTCCGCAAAAGGGTTAGCACATCGTTCTCGTGCTCATTGCCCACCAGCGCGATGCCCGCGACGCGCAGCCCGACGAAGGTCCGGATGGCAGAGGCCTCCTGGCTAAGGGTATCTGCCAATTTCAGAATAAGCTGATATCCTTCGGTCGCAACATGGTCCTGCATGCCGCGGACATAGTTATAAAAGCTTGAGTTCTTGATCGAAGGGATGACCGCGCCGATGACGCGGCTCTGACCGGAGGCGAGATTGCCGGCGGCGTGATTTGGCACATATCCCAGCTCGGCCGCGATCTGCAGGACACGGCGGCGCGTTTCTCCCTGGACCCGCTCCGGATAGCGGAAGGTGTTCGACACTGTCATCGGGGAAACGCCGGCCGCCGCTGCGACCGATTGCATTGTCACTGTTTCGTCCGATCGTGACTTTGTCATGGGTGATTAGGCCCAATCCTTCAACGCAGTGCTTAGCAAATATGCACTGCTACAAATGGCGGCAAAATGAGGAAAGCTATCCTTGACACAGCTCATGTGCAGAATACTGTAGCGCTACAAATGACGTATGGGAACGCAATTTTGCTGATCTTCTTAGGCATAGGCAAACTCGGGAACCATTCATGGCGGTAGCGGGGCGCGAGGCCGGAAGTGGGCTGTTGCTGACAGGGATCCATAAATCCTACGGCAAAGTCGAAGCCGTCAAGAACCTCGATCTGCATGTGCAGGGTGGAGAACTCGTTGCTTTGCTCGGTCCCTCGGGCTGCGGCAAGACCACGACCTTGCGCATGGTCGCCGGGTTCGAGACACCGGACGCAGGCACCGTCCGGATCGGCGACGAGAATGTTTCCCGGCTTCCGCCGCACAAGCGCCGGCTTGGGATGGTGTTCCAGAACTACAGCCTCTTTCCCCATCGTACGGTCGCCGAGAACATTGGCTTCGGCCTGCGGATGGCGGGAATCGCGAAGGCCGCCCGTGACGCCAAGATCAGCGAGATGCTCGATCTGGTGCAATTGCAGGGCAGGGGCGACGTCTATCCCTCGAAGCTGTCCGGGGGCCAGCAGCAGCGTGTCGCCCTGGCGCGCTCGCTCGTCGTTAATCCCAAGGTCCTGCTTCTCGACGAGCCGCTCGGGGCGCTCGACAAGTCGCTGCGCGAAAGCATGCAGTTCGAGATTCGCGGCATGCAGCAGCGGCTGGGGATCACGGCTCTGCTGGTGACCCACGATCAGGAGGAGGCCATGTCCATGGCCGACAAGGTCGCGGTGATGAACGGTGGCCGCATCCTGCAGATCGGCGCCCCGGCCAGCATCTATGACAGGCCGAACAGCCGCTTCGTGGCGGAATTCCTCGGCGCCTCCAACATATTCGAAGGCACCGTCGGCAACGACGGATCGAGCCTCCTCGTCTCCGGCTCTCAGGGACCGGTAAGCCTTCATCTTCCCGAACCGAATAAACCCGGCCAGTCGCTTGTTCTTTCGGTCCGTCCGGAGCGGATGGCGCTAAGGTTGGGTGAGGGTTCCGGCGGCTTTGCAGCACGCGTCGTCGGCGCGGTGTTTCGCGGAAACTATGCGGCCTATCAGGTCGAGGTTCCGGCTCTCGGCCGCGAGCTTTTCGTCTACCGGCAAGCCGACGGGCCGCTCGGTTCGACAACCTACCATCTCGGCCAGGCCGTGACGCTCGACTGGGCGCCGCAGGACGGCGTCATCGTAAGCGCGGAGTAAATGAAGAGTGACGATCATGCAGAAGAGCGGTGCGCGCATCGGGATCGACGTCGGCGGCACGTTTACGGATTTCGTGCTGTCCAACCCGAATGACGGCAGCCTGACCTACTACAAGGAGCCTTCGACGCCGGATGACCCGTCGCGTGCACTGATCGAGGGTCTGCGGTCCCTGCTCCAGAAGGCGGGACTGACATCGGCAGATGTCGCGACGCTGATGCACGGCACCACAATCGGCCTCAACGCGATCATCCAGCGCCGCGGCGCGACTATCGCGCTGGTCGTCAGCAAGGGCTATCGCGATATCCTCGAGATCGCCCGCAGCCGCATGCCGTCGTCCTTCGATTTCCATGCCAGCAAGGAAGAACCGCTGGTGCCGCGGTTGCGGATCGTGGAGATCGACGCACGCCTTTCGGCCGTAGGTGACGTCACTAAGGCGGCTGACGATGCCGAGCTGGAGCGGGTCGCCTCAGAGCTCAAGGCGCTTGGCGTCGATGCTGCGGCTCTCGTGCTGATCAACGGCTATACGGCGCCTTCGGTCGAGATCGGCATGGCGAAACAGCTTTCCGAAAAGACCGGGGGACTTTCGATCACTTCGGCGGCGGCGATCTGGCCCGAGATCCGTGAATATGAGCGCACGCTCGTTGCCTGCCTCAACGCCTACATCCAACCGCTCATGCAGCGGTATTTCGCAGGACTCAAGAAGGGGTTGGAGCGGGACGGGGTCGTTGCGCCGATCTTGGTTACGGCCTCCAACGGCGGCTCGCTCAGCCTGGCGTCAGCCGACGAGCGTCCGGTCGAAACTATTCTGTCCGGCCCGGCCTCGGGCGTGATGGCGGCGGCCCGGCTCGCCGAGGCTGCGGAAGTCAACTCCATCATCACCTTTGACATGGGTGGCACCTCTTCGGATATCGCCGTGGCCCAGGCAGGCTCGGCCGAACTTGCGACGCGCACCGACATCGGCGGTCTACCGCTTGTTCTCCCCGTGGTCGACGTCTCGGCGATCGGCGCGGGCGGCGGCTCGATCGTGTGGGTCGACGCGCACGGCCTGTTGAAGGTCGGCCCGCAGAGCGCCGGTGCCATGCCAGGCCCGGTTTCCTACGGAAGGGGCGGGATCCAGCCGGCGGTCACCGACTGCTATCTGACGCTTGGCTATATCGATCCTGCCGGCTTCCTCGGCGGACGGATGAAGCTCGACGTGGATGCGGCGCGTGCTTCGCTTGCAGAGGTCGGTCAGCGCATCGGACTATCAGGCGAAGACGGTGCCGCACTCGCTGCCGAGGGCGCTCTCGCCGTCACCACCGCCGGCATGGCGGCGGAACTCTACAAGACGCTCGCTGCGCGTGGCCTCGATCCAGCCGCGTTCGCGCTGGTACCCTTCGGCGGAGCAGGCCCCACGCACGCCAACCTTCTGGCTGCGGAGACCGGCATCGGTCGCGTCGTCATCCCGCCGGCTGCCGGCACGTTCTGCGCCCTTGGCGCTGCGGCCGCCGACCTTCGACGAGATTTCGTGCGCAGCCTGAGGCGGACCGTGGACGACACAAGCGCAGCCCTGATGCTCAACGTACTGAAGGAGCTGGAAACGGAAGGCAGTGCGTGGCTGGACCGCGAAGGTGAGGCCAGCCAGACCCGCCGGTTCGAAAGGGGTGCGGACATGCGTTATGCCGGCCAGGCCTATGAGCTGCGCGTCAAGCTGGACGAGAACTGCCGCGATGCCGCTTCGATCTCGGAAGCGTTCCACCTGGAGCACGAGCGCATCTACGGCTTCCGCGACACCCAGACGGAGGTCGAACTCGGTACCGTGCGGCTCGCCGTGGTGGGCGTCACAGAAAACATCGAGCAGCCCGAGATTCCTGCGGGCAACGGCAATCCGGTCCGCAAGGGGGAACGCAAGATCTTCCGCTTCGGCCAATGGGTCACGGCCGGTGTCTATGACCGCAACGCGCTGGGCGGCGGCGATCGCCTCCTCGGTCCGGCGATCATCGAACAGGACGATACGACGACGGTGCTTCTGCCCGGCTGGTCGGCACGCGCCGATGCTCTTGGTAACCTTCATCTTGAAAGACATGCGCAATGAAGCTTGATCCCGTCACGCTCGCCATTCTCGGCAACAAGCTCGCTGCCGTCAGCGAGGAAATGTGCCTGACGCTGCAGCGCACTGGTCGGACGCTTTATGTGAAGGAGACTGCGGACTTCGCGTGTGCGCTCGCCGGGCTTGATGGTCGCTTCTTCGCTTACCCGAGGTCGATCGGCGTGTCCGGCTTCGTCGGTCTGGAATGCGCCCCCGCGATCGCAGCCGTCGGCCCGCTTGAACCCGGTGACGTCATCCTGACCAACGATCCCTATCGGTCCGAAGGGCTGGCGACGCATCTGCCGGACCTGCACATGATCGAGCCCTATTTCCACGACGGCGAGATCGTCGCCTACGGCTGGTGCTTCGTTCATTGCTCGGATGTCGGCGGGCGCGTGCCCTCGAGCATCTCGCCGATCAACACGGAGATCTTCCAAGAAGGCCTGCGCATTCCGCCGGTCAAGCTGATGAAGAAGGGGGAGATGAACCTGGACGTTCAGCTCTTCCTCAACGCCAACAGCCGCACGCCGGACGCCAACATGGGCGACATCCGCGCCATGCTGGCAGCGCTTGCGGCCGGGCGCCGGAGGCTGGAGCAGACGATCGCGCAGCATGGGGCCGAGACGGTCGCCACCGCCGCCGTCGATCTCGTTGCCTATTCGGCCGAGAAGGCGCGCACGGTGCTGAAGCGCGTGCCGCCCGGCACCTACAGCTTCTCCGACTATCTCGACGACGACGCGGCCAGCCGCCTGCCGGTTCGCATCGCGCTTTCGGCGACATTCGAAGATGGCGAGGTCCATCTAGATTTCACCGGTACGGATCCGCAGGTCGCGACCGCGATGAACATTCCCTCGCGCGGCCGTCCCCATGCCTGGCTCACGCTGCGCGTGCTTGCGCTCGTCAACACGCTCGACCCGACGACGCCGCTCAATGTCGGCATGCTGGCGCCGGTGCGCATCACGGCGCCTCTGGGCAGCCTGGTCAACCCGCAGGAGCCGGCTGCGACCGGCGTCCGCCACGCGGCTGCCATCCGTGTCAACGATGTGCTGAACGGCGCATTCGGCAAGGCTCTGCCGGACGTGATGCCGGCCGCATCCTCGGGGACTGTGATCCCGGTGGTCATGGCGGAGCCAGACGGCCACGGCGGCCGGCGCGTACAGGTGATTGAACCGATGATCGGCGGCACCGGCGCCCGCAAGGGACGGGACGGCGTCGACGGTCGCGACAGCGGCATTTCCAACCTCGCCAACAACCCGGTGGAAACGGTGGAAGCCGAACTCGGCATCGAGATCGCCGCCTACGCCTTGCGGCCCGATTCCGGAGGGGCCGGTCAATGGCGCGGCGGCTGCGGCATGGAACTGACCTTCCGCGTGCTGACCGACGATTCCAACGTTCTCGGTCGCGGTCTCGAACGCCTTATGTTTCGTGCCTGGGGCTCCAACGGCGGCAAGCCCGGCATGCCTGGTCAGTTGATCGTCAACCGAGGGACGCCGCAGGAGCGCCATCTCGGCAAGATCGACGTGCTGACCGTCAATGCAGGGGATACGGTGACGTTTCTCACACCCGGCGCCGGCGGCTGGGGTGATCCTGCGGCCCGCGATCCGCAAGCCGTGCTGAAGGACGTCGTCAACGGTTTCGTCACCGTCGAGGCTGCGGCGCGCGATTACGGCGTGGTGATTGTCGACGGTTCCGTCGATGCGATGAAGACCGAGAGCCTGCGCAGGGATATGGTGGCAAGCACGTCCGCCAATGCTCAGGGTGTCGAGCGCGAGCGCTGGGACGAGGCCTTCCCCGCCGAAGTGATGGACAGCCTCAACCGGTCGCTCGTCATGCTGCCCAACGCCGTGCGGCAGCGCCGCCGCCGCGAAATCTTCGATGCCGTCTTGGCGGGGTTGCCCGAGGGCTTTCCCCGCGTCGCGGCCAGCCAGAGTGCCGTTGACGCCGCACGCCAGCAATTGGAGGCTGCCGCGAGCAGCCTCCGCGCATCAACCAACAAGCCTGCCACCACCTCGTAGAAAGCTTTGGAGAACTCTGATGACGATAATGAAGAGAAGAAACTTCCTCAGTGGTAGCGCCATGGTGGGCGCGAGCCTGCTGGCGGGAGGCATGCCGCGTCTTGCCAGCGCACAGTCCAAGGAAATCACCGTCACCGCCTTCGGCGGCGTTTGGGAAGAGGCTGTCCGCACCTGCTTCGTTGCTCCCTTCGAGGCGAAGACAAAGGCGAAGGCCAACGTTTCGCTCGGCGGTCCGCCGCAGTGGCTGGCGCAGGTCGAAGCCAACCAGGCCAAGCCTCCGGTCGACGTCCTGATCATGACCCCCGACCTGGCGCTCAGCGCTGCCAAGGCCGACCTCGTCGATACGTTTACGGTCGACAAGCTGCCGAACCTCGCAAAGATTCCCCAGGAACTGACGGATTCGGTCATGGGCAAAGGCACGCTGTTTGACTACGGCGTCGGCGGCATCACCTTCCACAAGGAACGCGTTTCGAACCCGCCGAAGTCTTTCGCGGAATTTGTCGATCGCGTGGCATCCGGCGAACTCATCGCCTCCGTTCCTTCCATCAGCTACGCCGTGACCCCGATCATGCTGATCTGGGCTATGGCCAAGGCACTCGGCGGCGGCGTGGAGAACGTTGACCCGTTCTTCAAGGCGATGGAGAAGATGAAGGAGAACCTTGTCTACTGGGGCGGCCCGAACGACTTCTTCAACCACTTGTCCTCTGGCGAGGCCGATGTCGGCATCTATTTCGACGGCCGCACCTGGAACCATTATGACAGTGGCGCCACTTGGATCGACTTCATCAATCCGGAAGAGGGCGGCTCACTGAATGGTGTTGCCGTGCAGAAGCCGAAGAATGCCGACCCGCTAGCCTGGGATTACATCAACGAAATCCTCGATGCCCAGAACCAGACCAAGTTTGCAGACATCATGAACTACGGCGTGACGAACACCGACGTCGTCTACAGCGAGAAGCTGAAGCCGCGCATCACGCCTTGGCAGAAGACCGCGTTTCCGCCCTACGAACAGATCGCTAAGGTGCGTAACGAGTGGGTCGACCGTTGGAACCGTGAAATTGGCCGATAGTCAATCAAAAGGCTGCCCCTCCGAGAGGGCAGCCTGCCTTACCGCCAATGGATGCAAGCGATGAGCGACACCAGCCTCCAACAGGTTCCGCCGAGCCAGCGCAATAAGCTGCTGACGCCACATCTTCTGGCCTTGCCAGCGGTTCTCTTTCTGGCCGTGTTTTTCGTGCTGCCACTCTTCGACAACGGCATGCGCAGCATCCTGTCGGACGACGGAGGCTTTACTCTTTCCCGCTACGTCTCGCTGCTGACGGACAGTTTCTATCTCGGCATCATCGGCCAGACAGTGACTCTCTCGGCAGGCGTCACAGTCATCTCGATCATCATCGGATATCCGGTTGCCTATTTCCTTGTTCGTAAGGCCGGTCGCTGGGCGGGCCTCATTATCTTCCTGCTGATCGCGCCGCTTCTAACGTCGATCATCATGCGCACGTTCGGATGGCAGGTACTCTTTGCGCGCCGCGGACTGGTCAACAACCTGCTTGTTGATCAACTTGGATTGCTGTCGGTGCCGCTGCGCCTGACAAATTCGCCGGAAATCGCGGTCGCGGCGCTCGTCCATGTACTCGTACCTTTCATGGTCCTGTCGATCGGGACCGTGCTGCAAGGCATCGACACGAGGCTCGAGGAATCCGCCAAGATCCTCGGCGCCAGCCGACTACGAACTTTCTGGGAGGTGACCCTGCCGCTGTCGCTGGACGGGATCGGGACCGGTGCCATTCTCGTCTTCATGATCGCCAACGGCAGCTTCGTGACGCTGGTGCTTCTCGGTGGTGGCCTGCAGACGCTGCCGCTGATGATCTATCAGCAGTTCAACACGACCCGCGATTTCGGCATGGCGAGCGCGATGAGCACGATCCTGCTTGTGATTGCGGTCTTCTGCCTTTTCCTGCAATTGCGCCTCGTGCGCCGCAAGGGAGCCTGAGCGATGAGACGGGACTGGATCGATATCGCCCTTGCCGCCTTCGTCGTCCTCTTCTTCATTTTCATGCTGGCGCCGATCCTGATCGTCGTCCTCGTATCCTTCACCTCGGCCGGTTACGTCTCGTTCCCGATCCCGGGCTGGTCGATGAAATGGTTTGCGCGGATCTTCGAATACCAGCCGTTCATCGATGCGCTGATCGTCAGCATCGAGATCGCCATCGGCGCCACAATCTTGTCCTGCCTGATCGGCGTGCCGGCCTCGATCTATCTGGCGCGATCCCGCAGTGCATGGGCGAACGCGGTGATGACCTTCCTCCTGTCGCCGCTGTCGATGCCGATGATCGTGATCGGTTTTGTCTCTCTGTTCTTCCTGTCCTGGCTCGGCATCGGCATATCGTTCACGGCGCTGTTGATCACCCATACGGTCGTCTGCTTGCCCTACATCGTGCGCACCGTCGCCGGCGTTTATGCCGGAATGCCGCGCTCCTATGAGGAAGCCGCAGCCATTTTGGGAGCCAACCCGTTCCTGACCTTCTGGCACGTGACGCTGCCACTGATCCGCCCCGGTATCATGGCAGGCTCCCTCTTCTCCTTCCTGACGTCGTTCGACAACCTGCCGATCAGCTATTTCTTTGGCAGCGCCGACACCAACACGCTGCCGGTCGTGATGCTGAGCTACCTGGAGAACCAGTTCGATCCGACGATCGCGGCGCTGAGCACGCTGCAGCTTCTGCTTGCCGTCGTCGCACTTCTTATCGTCGATCGTATCTACGGGATCGACAAGATGACGGTCGCGGGATGAGCATGCGCCTTTCGATCGATCACGTCGTCATCCTCGTGCCGGATCTAGATGCAGCCGGTTCGGCATTCGAGACGGCGGGCTTCCATGTCACGCCCGAGACCCGCCACACCGCCGCGATGGGCACCGCCAACCGTTGCGTCATGCTCTGTGGCAGCTATATCGAGATCATGGGCATCGTCGCGGAAACGCCGGCCAACGCCACATGGCGCAAGCTGCTTTGGCAAGGAGCGGGGATCCGCGGTCTTGCCCTGCGCAGCACCGATATCGAGAGTTCGGCTCGGCATCTGGCATCCCGCGGTATCGCGGCCGAGCCGGTCCGCCATTTCTCGCGCATGACCGACGACGGCGAACTGCGCTTTTCCATCACCCGCATCGATCCGGAGGCGACGCCAGGATTGCAGTGCCTCCTCTGCCAGCACCATACGGCAGAACGCCTCTGGCGCCCCGAAACCATGATCCACGCCAACGGTGCGGCATCGCTCGTCTCCGTCATCCTGCCGCAAGTCCAGGCGCTGTCCGCTCTCGCGACGTTAGAAAACGGGGAAGGGATGGATGTAAATGGCGGAAACAGCAGGCTTGTGCTGTCGGGCCGACGGGCGATGTACGGCGATCTGCACGACCTCTGCGACCTGGAG
This sequence comes from Neorhizobium descurainiae, assembly GCF_051400715.1. NCBI lineage: Bacteria > Pseudomonadati > Pseudomonadota > Alphaproteobacteria > Hyphomicrobiales > Rhizobiaceae > Neorhizobium > Neorhizobium descurainiae. The sequence goes on along the minus strand of NZ_JBLFFK010000029.1, from coordinate 54,782 downwards.
CTGGAGGTGATCGCCCAATGATCTCCTGGCCGACGGACAAGCCGTCCCCGCTGTGGATGTCCCTGTCGCGCGAGACGTTCCAGGCAGCGTCTCTCTCTGGTGCGATCAACGCCGATATCGTCATCATCGGAGGCGGTATCTCCGGCCTCTCTACCGCGATCGAGCTATCCCGCCGCGGACGTCGAGTGGTCGTTCTTGAAGCCGCCCGAGTAGGTTATGGCGCCTCCGGAAGGGCCAATGGACAGGTCATCTCGGCCCTGACCCGCCACGGCCCCGATGCCATTCGGAAGATCTGGCCGAGAGAACGGGGCGAACGCTTCATCCAGTTGGTGAGGGGCGCAGCCGACAGGCTGTACGACTTGGTGGATCGGTACGGAATCGATTGCGACGCCCGCCGGAACGGCTGGCTGCAGCCGGCCCATACGCCCGGCCGAGCTAAGCGCGTCGCCGGACTTGCCGCTCAGTGGGCAGCCGCCGGTGCGCCGACCGGTGCCCTGTCAGCCGGAGAGATCGCACAGCGGCTTGGAACGGATGTCTATTGCGGCGGTTGGGAGCATCGCGGCGGCGGTCACATCAACCCCTACGCCTTCACCTGCGGTCTGGCCCGGGCCGCCGTTTCTGAAGGAGCCGTCGTTTATGAAAACAGCCCCGCTACACGCCTCAAGCGTGACGGCGACGGCTGGATCGTGCAAAGCCCGGCAGGACGCATCCGCACCGCCAAGGTTGCGATCACGACGGCAGCCTATACCGGCAACCTTTGGCCCGAACTGCGGCGCACGATCGTCCCGGTGACATCTTACCAGGCGGCAACCGATCCGCTGGGTGCCCTCGCGGACACCATTCTGCCGAATGGTGAGGCGTCGTCCGATACGCGCATGGACCTTCGCTATTTCCGCAAGGATCGCGAGGGGAGGCTCGTCTCCGGCGGGGCGCTGGCCATCCAGGCCGCCGCCGGACGGCGCCTCCCTAAGATGGTCGGGCGGCGGCTGAAGGAGATGTTTCCGACGCTCCCGGACAACCCGATGACCTCCTTTTGGGGCGGGCGCATCGCCATGACCACTGACCGGCTGCCGCGCCTTCATCGGTGTGCCGACGGCATCTACGCCTGGATCGGCTGCAACGGCCGGGGACTGGCACTCGCCTGCGCGATGGCGCCTGTTCTGGCTGATGCCATCGAAGGCGTCGCGGACGAGGAGCTCGCCCTTCGTCCGAGCCCGCTGCCTCAGGTGCCGTTTCATGGCTTCGTGTCGCGCACGGCTCGGCTGATCCTGCCCTGGTACCGGATCAAGGACAGCCGTGAGATTTGAACACTGTGAGCGCCGACGGCATCAAGGAGACATCATGACTTTTTCTCTTTCCGCACTCGATCGGGCCACCGGCATGTTCGGTATTGCCGTTGCGAGCTCGAGCATAGCCGTTGGCAACCGATGCCCGTGGGCGAAAGCGGGGACCGGCGTCATCGCCACGCAGCATCGCACCGACATCCGCTGTGGCCCGCTTGGCCTCGATCTCCTTGGCAGAGGCTTTTCGGCACGCGAAACGGTCGACATCCTGGTGGCCGGAAGCGAGCATCCGAACCTTCGGCAATTCGCGGCGGTGGACAGGGAGGGGCGGACCGCGTTCTTCAACGGACCGAACATCGAATCCATCGCGACCGCTCATGAGGGCGATGCCTGCGTTTCCGTCGGCAATTTTATGGCAAACACCGAGGTCACGGCAGCAATGGTGCACGGCTATGAGGCAAGCGAGTCAGCGGTTTTCGCCGAGCGGCTTCTCGCCTCGCTTGATGCGGGCGTTGCCGCCGGCGGCGAAACCCAACCGGCCATGGCCGCGGCCCTGCTCATCGTCGACAGGCACGCCTGGCCGCTGGTGGACCTGCGCGTCGATTTTGAAGCCGAGCCCGCAAGGAGGCTGCGCTCCCTGTGGCGCTACTACGAGCCGATCGTCGACAGGTTCATCACGCAGGTCCTGGAACCGGCAACGCTGAAGCCGCTGATCCATTCTGCTCTGCAGGTGTGAACGAGACGCGATTTCTTTTCGCCACGTTGATATCCTTGAAGGTTTGAGGCATGACTGACCTTATCGATACGCTCGTCGGGGGGATCTCAGCGATCGAACCCGAAAGTTGCTGGAACGGCGCGCCGACCTGATGGCGCTGACAGAGGCAAGCCGTAAGGCGGTGCTGACGCCTGTTGAACCGGGCGATCTGTCCCGGGCGCTGCGGGCGCTGATCGCGGCTCGCGCCTCCGAGCGGCTCGGCGGCACGAGAATGAAGGACCACTATTACGAGCACTTGCCCGCTGCGGGGACTTCTTCGATCTCGTTGGACTGGTCGATGCGGATGTAAACCTCGGACGAGCCGTGGCTGCAGGCCGTGCTGGATCATGCCGACATGCCGTCCGCGCACGGCTACGCGGAATGGCATCGAGAAGCTCTACAAGGCGGGCGTCAGCGATGCTGATATCGTTCGTCTGGCCGAACTCGCGGCCTTTGTGGGATACCAGACCGGCGTCGTTGCCAGCCTGCGCCTGATGGAGGAAGTTCAATGAGCGACGCGGTTCTAGCTAATCGGTGCCATAGGCAGAGACCGGCGGCGGCTTCGCTCGCCTTTTGATTTCAGTGACCGGCAACGATATCATCCCGTGAGGCTCTGGACGAGGAGGCGGGGGCGGCCCGATGTCAAAAAGATTTGCTTCCTGCTCATGCGGCGGTCTGAGCGTGACCGTAAAGGCCGAACCGGTGAAGGTTTCGGTATGCCACTGTGCGGCTTGTAAGAAGCGAACCGGATCCGCTTTTGGTGTGGCGGCCTTTTTCAGCCGGGAATGTGCGGAAATCGCCGGCGCGTCTCAGACCTTCGTGAGGACGGGAGATAGCGGTAAACAACTGCACTTCCACTTCTGTCCTACCTGTGGAACTACGTTGTTCTGGTATCCGGAGTTTCGGCCCGATCTCATCGCTATTGCTATGGGAGCGTTTGTCTGCAGCACCGGTCTTTCTCCCAGCCAGGCCGTGTATGAGGACCAGCAGGTCGCGTGGGTCCAGCTTGGCTTTCCCTGTCAACGATGATGTTCAAAGACAAGCCAAGGCTTGTTCGCTCTGCCGAGAGGGTGACATCTATCCCGCCCATGCCACGGCATGCTCGGCACCTCAACCGGGCGGGTCAGCAATGCTGCTTTTCTCGTCCACTTCGCCAAATCGGTCTGTCATCCACCACTTGATAGAGAAAACAGCGCCGCAGATCGCGACACTGAATAGGATGGTGATCGCCATTGCGCGTGGTCCGTTGATCTTCTTCATGAAGGACAAACGATACGCTTCTCCAATCGTTCCGGTGCCCAACGGTGCCCGCAATCAGATACAAGGGGAAGTCGACGCGCCCAGCCTTGATTGTAGCGCTGAATACGCAGCCAGCCCCGTCTGCCAAGCCAGAAGGGTAGCCCGACATCAATTGAGATATTGCACGGTATGGTTTTCGCCGCATTTGCGGCATGCCTTCTGTGGAATGAGTTGTTGGGCTGGCCATCTAAGCTTCTCCGGCTTCGCCAGAGAGCCCACGCCGTCGCGACAATAAACCGATGCGCCACACTTCGGGCACTTGAAGAGAAAAAGCATGGGAAGAGCGTGCGCGAGCCACAGGGTTACGCCGGCCATAGCCCCAGCGATTCCAAACGCGTTTGAGAGAAAGTCAATCAGATAGGCGGCAGGAATGGACACGAACAGGAACCAACCCGCGTAGATCCAAGCCTTTCGGCATGCAGCCGGCGCTCCAGCTTTTGTCTCAGCCATTCGGCCGCCCGGCGACCAGCATCGCAATTGCGGGTGGCATTGCACCCGCCTGGCCGCTGGCCGGCTTCTGCAAGGAAACAGATCAATTCAATCCTGCCAGTCCCCCCGCACCTCCCAACCGGGTAGAAGCTGACCGCCGCGCGCTCACGCCTCCATGAGGGGCAGTACAACAACATCCCGCGCAGGGATCTCGATTTTGCCGCCTCCGTAGGTGTAATCCGTCGGCCAGGCGGCCCTGCCTGAGGCAAGCGCACCGTGACCCCCAGCCAGTTCGACGGTCGTTGTCTGCGCCGTCCGGATTGGGTTGACCAACCAGAGGAAGCTGCCTTTCCCACCCTTGTGGACACGGGCGAAGAGGGCGTTGTTGGAAAGCGTGACGTGTTTTTCGCATCCGCTCCATGTCAGCAGGCTGGCGAAGAAGGCGACATTCGTCCTTCCGTCGGTGCGGTAATAGGCGACGGAGGGATTGGTGCCGATCAAGAGAGTGCGTCCCCTGCCGAAGCGGTTTTCGACCACTGCCAACCGCCCGTCGTCGAACTGGCCATGGCCTATGCCGCCGCTCAAACGATAGGATTGCAGCAAACCGCCGCCGTCAACGGCAAGATCACCGAACTTGAAACGGATGCGGTCGCCGATATCGGGCATGAACTCGACAGTTTCCTCCCGCGCGCCGAAGACGGTATCGAGGCCGAGGTTCGGCTGGACCGTGCCGACATGTCCACGATCGCCGAAATAGCCGGGGCATGCCTCGGCAATCAGCGTGCCGCCGTTTTCCACCCAGGCCTTGAGGCGATCCGCTTGCTCGGCGGTGAGCATGATCGGATAGGGGAAATAGAGGAAATCATACGCGTCGATGTCGTCGATATGCACCCAGTCCGGCTGCAAGCCATTATCGAGGAAAGCGCGATAGGCACCCCACATGGCTTCCGGATAGGGCTTTTCCTTGCGGTCGTAGTTCAGCAGGTAATCCCATTCCTGCGTCTCGCGCACCACGAGGATGCCGATCTCGCCTCGGACGGGCTTCGCTTCCCAGAGCGGCGCTTGTGCCGGATCGTTCGCCCATTTGGCCATGGCGCTCTGCATGTCCGAACGCGGCGTGCGGCTGCCATCCATGCCGTAGGCGCCGAAGGCACCGAAGAGCGGCCCGTCGAGCAGCGGCCGCCAGCGCAGGTTCAAGACGCCACGCGCGCCACCGGCAAACGATGTCATGCTCCAGATGCGGATATCCTCGGGCTCCGCGACACGGCCGTCTTCCTTGTCGCGGCCGATCACCTGCGGCTGCAACCACAGCGGGCCGCCCTGGCGCTCGGCATGCCAGAATGGTTTTCCGCGTGCGGCGGCGCGATTGATGTCGACCCCGTACCAGGTTTTCCAGGGTTCGGTGCCCTTGCGCGCCTGGATCCAGGTAAAGCCGTAGATCTCGACCTTGGAGGCGGCGAGCCAGTCGTCGCAGCCGTTCGCCGCCATGTTCGGAATCGAGCCGGAAATGCCGTGTGCGGCGATGACGTTCTTTGGGTCGACGGCGCGAACCGTATCGATGCGCCACTGCATCTGGCCGTAGAAATTGTCGCGCTTGAACTGCAGCCAGTCGATGCATTCCGGATAGGGGGCCATGTGCACCGGTGGCTCCACATCATCCCATTCCGCATAGCTGTAGCGGTGCCAAGCCTTGGCGAGCGCTTTGAGGCTGCCGTATTTCTTCTCCAGCCATGTACGGAAGGCGGCCTTGGCATAGCTCGAATAATCAACATCGGCGGAATAGTTGCATTCGTTCCAGATGTCGTAGCCATAGATCGCTGGATGGTCCTTGTAGCGGCTGGCGAGTGCGGTCAGGAAGTTGCCGGCCGCCTGTTTCACTTCCGGGCAATTGAGCGTCAGCGTGCCGGCGCCGCCGCCATTGTTGGAAAAGCCGCCGGTCGCAGCTGAGACGCCCATATAGGACCCGAGCTTGGTACCGTCGGCATTGACCTGCACCGCATGGGCAAACTTGCGCACCGCCCAGTCCGGCACGGCATGAATGAGTTCGGCGATCACTGTCTTGAGCCCATTTTGGGCAGCAAGATCGAGCTGCCGATCGTATTCCTCCCAGTCGTAGATGCCGGGCGCCACCTCGATCGCACCCCACATGAACCAATGACGGAAGATGTTTAGTCCGTCTTCTGCGGCGACACGGTAATCTCGTTCCCAATCGTCCCGCGGTGGGTTCGACTTGCGGAAATAGACGGCTCCATAAGGGAACTGGATATCGTTTCTGAGCATTGCACTGTCCTTCTCTGTCTTTCGTCCGGACAAGGCTTCGCCATCCGGAGAATTGGCTTCCGGCTGGAAGGGAGGCGAAATCGTGTCCGTGATCTTAAGAAACGTTGGTCTTAGCGTGGCCCTCCGGCGAGGAGTTCGAGCGTGCGGATGAGGGCCGAATGATCGCGTTCTCCATCGCCGTTGGCGATGGCAGCGTTCATCAATTGCTGGGTCGCGGCGGTGTTTGGCAACGAAAGATTAAGCGCGCCTGCGGCATCGATGGCGAGCCTCAGATCCTTGCGGTGCAGGCGAATGCGAAAGCCGGGCTCGAAGGCTTGCCTGATCATGCGTTCGCCATGCACTTCGAGGATGCGGGAGGCGGCAAAGCCCCCCATCAGCGCAGCGCGCACCTTGGCCGGGTCGGCGCCGGCGCATTTGGCGAAAAGCAGAGCTTCCGACACGGCTTCGATGGTGAGCCCGACAATGATCTGATTGGCCACCTTGGCCGTCTGGCCGTCGCCGACGCCACCGACGAGCGTGATGTTCTTGCCCATCTTCTCAAACAGCGGCTTCGCCCGATCGAAGGCCTCTTGTTTGCCGCCGACCATGATCGTCAAGGACGCGGCCTTGGCGCCGACCTCGCCGCCGGAGACGGGTGCGTCGAGGTAGTCGCAGTCGAGCGCTTCGATGCGCCTTGCAAAGCCTTTCGTCGAAGCCGGCGAGATCGAGCTCATGTCGACCACCAGCTTGCCTTTGGAAAGGCCAGAGACGACACCATCCTCGCCGAAGAGAACGGTTTCGACATCTGGCGTGTCCGGCAGCATCAGGATGATGACCTCGGAGGCTTCGGCCACCGCCTTGGCACTCGGCGCCGCAATGCCGCCTTTGGTCAAAAGATGCTGCGAGGCTTCCTTGACACGGCTCAGATGCAGCGTGTGGCCCGCGTCGATCAGGTGTTCCGCCATCGGGTGACCCATGACGCCCAGTCCGATAAATCCGATATTCATATTCCGCCTATCTCAGATAAGGTTTCATCCAGCCGAGGCCTTCGCGGGTGCCGGCCTTCGGCTTGTATTCGCAGCCGACCCAGCCGTCGTAGCCGAGCCGATCGAGTTCCAAGAGGATGAAATCGTAGTTGATCTCGCCCGTGCCGGGTTCGCTTCGGCCGGGATTGTCGGCGATCTGAACATGGGCAATCTTATCCTTGAGCCTGTTGAAGGTCGGGATGAGATCCCCTTGCATGATCTGCATGTGGTAGAAATCGTACTGGATATAGAAATTGTCGGAGCCAACCTTTTCGAGGATGCGTTCGGCATGGCCGGTGGTCGAGAGAAGGAATCCCGGAATGTCGCGCAGGTTGATCGGCTCGATCAGCAGTTTCACGCCGGCGTCGGCGCAGCGCAGCGCGGCATGCTTCAGGTTTTCGACCAGCGTATTTTCCAGAATGTCGAGGTCGGCGCCTTTTGGCACCAGGCCCGAGATGACGTTGACCCGACTGCAATCAAGCGCCTTGGCATAGTCGAGCGCCAGCAAAACGCCGTCTCGGAATTCCTGCACGCGGTCAGGCAGGCAGGCGATGCCGCGCTCGCCGCCGGCCCAGTCGCCGGACGGCACGTTGAAGACCGCCTGTTTGAGGCCGCTTGCCTTCAAGGCATCGGCAACCTTTTCCTTCGGTTCCGTATAGGGGCCAAGATATTCGAGCGCGCCGAACCCGTCCCTTGCGGCGGCGGCGAAGCGGTCGAGGAAGGGCAGGTCCTGGTAGAGAAACGAGAGATTGGCTGAAAATTTCGGCACGGGAACGTCCTTACACGGTGGCGGGAGCGACAAAACGGTGCCTGTGCATCATGCGTTTGTCGCGGGGATCGGGATTGGGAACGGCGGAAATCAGGCTCTTCGTATAGGCTTCCTGCGGCGCGGTGCAGATCTGTTCGGCCTCACCGAGCTCGACGATCCTGCCGCGATGCATGACCGCAACACGGTCGCAGAAGTAGCGCACCACCGAAATGTCGTGCGAGATGAAGATGAAGCTCAGGTTCAGCCGCCGGCGGATATCGAGCAGGAGGTCCAGGATCTGGCTGCGGATCGAGACGTCGAGCGCCGAGGTCGCCTCGTCCGCGATGATGACGCGCGGTTCGAGCGCCAGCGCCCGGGCAATCCCGATGCGCTGCCGCTGGCCGCCGGAAAAGGCATGCGGGTAACGCTCCATGCCCATCGGATCGAGGCCGACAAGGCGCATCAGTTCGGCGACCTTGTTCTCCAGCTCCTTGCCCTTGGCAAGCCCGTTGACGATCAGAGCATCGCCGATCACCTCCTTGACGGTCATGCGCGGATTGAGCGACGCGAAGGGATCCTGGAAGACAAGTCGAACCTCGCGATGGAAGGCGCGCAGCTCCTTCTTGCCGAGAGCCGTGACGTCGGTCTGCGTGCCATCCGCGCCCCGATAGAGGACTGTGCCCGTCGTCGGTTCGACGGTGCGCAGGATCAGGCGGCCGAGCGTCGTCTTGCCTGAACCGCTTTCTCCGACGATGCCGAGGTTCTCTCCCGGATAAAGGTCGAAACTGGCTTCATCGACCGCTTTCAACGTGCTGTTGCCCGCGAGCCCGAACGTCTTGCCGAGATTGCGCACGCAAAGAACCGGGTTCGGTGCTTCCGACGACAATGCCACGGCCGGTTTCCTTACGTCCGCTTGGCGGGTGAGTTTCACGGTCGATGCGAGCAATTGGCGGGTATAGGGATGCACGGCCGCATGATAGATCGCGTCGACCGAACCATGCTCGACGATGCGGCCGAAGCGCATCACGGCCACCTCGTCGGCCACTTCGGCCACCACCCCCATGTCATGGGTGATGAGCAGCATGGCCATGCCGCGCCCGACCTGCAGGCGCTTGATAAGGTCGAGGATTTCCGCCTGCGTGGTGACGTCGAGCGCAGTCGTCGGCTCGTCGGCAATCAGGATGTCCGGGTCGCCCGCGAGCGCCATGGCGATCATCGCGCGCTGGCGCATGCCGCCGGAGAATTCGAACGTGTAGCGGTCGGCCATCTTTTCGGCGTTCGGGATTTCGACCTGGCGGAGCAGTTCGATCATTCGCGCCCGTGCCGCCTTCTTGTCCATGGCGGTGTGCAGGCGGATCGCCTCGATGATCTGCGAGCCGATCGTGTGAACGGGCGACAGCGAGCTCATAGGCTCCTGGAAGATCAGGCCGACGCGCCGGCCGCGGATGGCCCGCATCGCAGTGCTGTCGGGATGAAGCGTCGCCACGTCCGTAACGGCATCTCGATTGCGCAGCAGGATGCGCCCACCGACGATCTTGCCGGGGCGGTCGACGATCTGCAGCAGCGAGCGGGCCGTAACGCTCTTGCCCGAACCGCTTTCGCCGACGAGGCAGAGCGTCTCGCCGCGCTTCAACTGGAAGCTCACGTTTTCCACGGCATGAAGGATATGGGTGCGCAGGCGGAAATCGACCGACAGGTTTTCCACCGAAAGCGCGACATCGTCGGGAAGGGTGTTCATCGCTTCCTCCTCAATTGTCATAGGGATCGGCCGCATCGCGCAGGCCGTCGCCGAAGAAGTTGAAGGACAGGACGGCGACGACTACCGCCAGCGACGGCCAGATCAGAAGCCAGGGGGCGGTCGCGACCGCGCGGATGTTCTGGGCGTCCTGCAGCAGCACGCCCCAACTTACGACCGGCGGCTTCAGCCCGATGCCGAGAAAGGACAGCGAGGTCTCCGCGACGATCATGGTCGGTACCGCAAGCGTCACCACGGCGAGGATATGGCTCGTCAGCGACGGCAGGATATGGCGGAAGATCAGCCGGACCTCGCTCGATCCGTCGAGCCTTGCGGCGGTGACGAAATCTTCGCTCCGGAGCGCCAGGAAACGGCCGCGCACCTCACGGGCCAGGCTCGTCCACCCGAGCAGCGAGACGATGATGGTGATGACGAAATAGACGTTGACCGGCGACCAGGTGAGCGGGATCGCGGCTGCAAGCCCCAGCCATAGCGGGATGGTCGGCATGGCGCTCACCACCTCGATGATACGCTGGATCAACGTATCGATCCAGCCACCATAGAAACCGGAGATCGAGCCGAAGACCACGCCAAGCACCAGCGACATGGCGACGCCGACAAGGCCGATCGACATGGAAACGCGGGTTCCATAGATCAACCGCGAAAAGACGTCGCGGCCGAGGCGATCGGTGCCGAGCAGGTACATCGGATCGTTGGGATTGAGCGGGCCTATGAAGTGGCGGTTCATCGGGATCAGGCCCCAGAACTTGTAGGCCGGGCCTTTGACGAAAAAGCCGATCGGCACCACCTTCGCGTCGTCCACGACGAAGGTGCGCCTCAGCGCCACCTTGTCGATCTCGACCCTGTAACCCTTCACATGCAGGTTGAATTCCCTGCTGCCATCCGGTCGCGTGACGAAGAGGCTGATGCCCTGCGGCGGCGCATAGGTATATTGCGGCTTGGACGTGGCCGGCAGGGAAGGGGCGAGGAACTCGGCGAAAAGACCGACCAGGTACAAGAACAGGATGATCGCGCCAGCGACCATCGCCACCTTCTGGCGGACGAGCTTGCCGGCCACCAGCCGCCACGGGCCTACCGCAGCCGTCGAAACGGCCTTGCCTTTTTTCAGCGGGCTGATCGAGGGGCCGTCGACGATGACGAGCGGCGGTTCTTGCGGGTGTTGTCCGATGGTTTCGTGAACGCTCATGCCGGTCTCCTCAATTAAACCGGATGCGCGGATCGAGCAGCGCCAGCAGCAGATCCGAGATCAGCATGCCGACCAGGGTGAGGGCGCTGAGCAGCAGGATAAAGCTGCCGGCGAGGTACATGTCCTGCGAGACCAGCGCGCGGAAGAGAAGCGGACCGGCCGTCGGCAGGTTGAGGACGATCGCGGTGATCGTCACGCCGGAAACGAGATGAGGCAGGACCCAGCCGATTGCCGAGACGAAGGGGTTGAGCGCGACGCGCACCGGATATTTGAGGATAACCTTGTATTCCGGCAGGCCTTTGGCGCGGGCGGTGATGACATAGGGCTTGTGCAGCTCGTCGGTCAGATTGGCGCGCAGGATGCGGATCAGCGCGGCCGTTCCCGAAGCGCCAATAATGAGGATCGGGATCCACAGGTGCGCCAGGAAGTCCATGACCTTGGCGAAGCTCCAGGGTGCTTCCGCAAATTCCGGCGAGTTGAGACCGCCGACGCTCTGGCCGAGATACCGGTAGGCCACATACATCAGCGTCAGAGCCAGGATGAAATTCGGCACCGCAAGCCCGATGAAGCCGAAGAAGGTGAAGACATGGTCGCCGACGGAATGGCGGCGTACGGCGGAATAGATGCCAATCGGCAGCGCGACGATCCAGACGAAGAGAAGGCTCAGAAGAGAGATGACCAGCGTCGAACCCATGCGGGCCCAGATGAGGTCGGCAACGGGCCGGTTCCATTCGAAGGACTGGCCGAAATCGCCGCGGCTCAGGATGCCCCACATCCATTTCAGATACTGGACATAGAACGGATCGTCGAAACCGTAGATTTCCTTCAGTCGCTCGATCTGCGCCGGGTCGATGGCCTGGCCGCTGTCGCTCATCGTGGCGATCATCGAGGTCAGGTAATCACCCGGCGGAAGCTGGATGATCAGGAACGAGATCAGCGACATGCCGAACAGGGTCGGGACCATGTAGGCAATGCGCTTGAAGATATAACCAAGCATCGGAATATTTCTCCTCTCGTTGAAAGCGCCGCTGCGCCTTCTGCCGATCTCCATCCGGCTTCGGCCCCTCCAGGCCGAAGACATCCTCCCTTCCGCACCTTATTTCCAGGTGAGGTGCACTACCTCCAGCCGTTCGATGCTCGGTACTTCCAGAGTCGCGCGGCCATTCTCGATGCTGAAGTTCGCGGCACGATCGGCCACCACAAGCCAGGCCCGCGCCACCGACTTGCCCCTTGGAATTTCCACCGAAACCACCTGGCTTGCCAGGGGATAATTTTCGCGGATCGGCCCCTTCATCATCATCGGATTGGTCAAGTTGAAGAGGCTGAGTGCAATGCCCTCGTCATTCTCTCGCAGCGCCAGATCGATGACGCCCGGGCCTTCGACGGTGACACGCGATGCCTTGCCGAGCGCCCAATGGACGGCGTTGGCAATCAGGCGGGCGTGATCGACAGCAAATACTTCCCAGAAGATTTCGCCGATATTCCAAGGAATATAGACGGTGCGGCCGCCCTTGCCGGTTTCGCGGGCGACGACGGCAGCGCCTTCCGGGTCTTTGCGCGGATAGACTTCTTCCATCGGCAGATCCGGGAAATCCGGCACATAGAGAAAGGGCGTTTCCACCTTGCCGACCGGCTCGACATGAATGAGCCGCGTGCCGCCCATGATACGGGCTGCGCCCTCATAGCCTCGGTTGACCGGGTGCTCGCCCGAGAGCGCCACATAGGTGTTCTTGACGACGCCGCGCGGGCCGGAGACGAACTTGATGCCGAGAACATCGGCGAGCCCGAATTCCGGCCGCGGTTTGCTGAACTCGTCGCGCAACGACGTCTCATAAGCTGCGATAACGCTGCCGCCACGCTCGACATAGGCGCCGATCGCCGCGTTCTGTTCATCCGAGAGGCAGGATGCATTGGCGAGAATGACGACCTTGAAACGGTCGAGATTGTTCTGGGTCAGCACCTGGTCGGAGAGAAGCTCGAAGGGCAGGCGGGCTTCGACGAGCGCGTGATAGAAGCCGAGATCGTGCTTTTCGGCATTGTGCCGGTTCTCCGGCGCCCAGTGGCGCAGCGTGGTCGAGGGATCGATAACCGCGATTTCCGCTGTCGGCCTCATGCTTTCGAGCACCGGCTCGACGGCCGATTGCAGGACGAAAGCATCGGCCACCGGTTCTACCCAGCGTTTGTCCGGCACCACGCCGTTGAACTTGGTGAACCAAGCATAAAGTCCGTGGGCCGTGCCGTCGTTGATCCAGAGCTGCATCTCCTCGCCGGAAGTGACCGCATCTTTCCAGCGGTATTCCTCCTCCGGGCCGATCGAGGTGATCAGCACGACGGGACGATCCGGGAAGGTGGCGCGGATGCGCTTGCCGTTGCGGCCCGCGGACCAGCCGAGCTCCAACCCCTTGCGGCCCTGGTGGTCGACAACCAGAAAAGGGCAGTGCTTGGCAATGACGGATAGGTCGAACTCCATCAGCGATGCGCCGCTCATATTGGGAATGAAGCTCGCGTGCGGGCGGATGGCCTTCACGGCGTCATCCCATTGGGCGATCACGTCGGTCAGCACCCGGCGGCGCCATTGCAGCCAGGCCTGCCATGCCGGGTCTTCCGCATCCGGTTGCCGGGGCAGGTCATGGCCGAACATATTCTTGAAGCGGCGCGCACTGTTCTCGCTGTAGTCGACACCGTGGCCCTGCCAGCGATTGGCGAAGATCGCATCGACATCGTATTTGCGGACGATCTCCTTCACCACTTCCGGCATGAAGACCGAATTGTAATCGCCATAGGCATTGGCGACCCAAACGTCCGGGTAGGCCCAATGGCGGCGCGGCGTGCCGTCGGCGTTGATCATCATCCATTCCGGATGGGCCTTCGCCGCGTCGTCATGGATGGCATGGGGGTCGACACGGGCCATGACATGCATGTCCAGCCGACGCGCCGCATCGACGAGCGCGCCAAAGATATCCTTGTCGCCCAGATACTTGCTGACATAATGATAGGGGATCTGGCTCGGATAATAGGCGATGTAGCCGCCGGCGCTGAGGCACACCGCATTGGATTTCGTGCGCTTGAAGACGTCGATCCAGAATGCGGGATCGTATTTTTCCGGGTCATCCTCCACGAAGGTGAGCTGGGTCCAGCGCGTCGCGGTCCTGAACCAGTCCGGCGTTCTCAACGTGTCGGTGTTCTGTCGTCTCGACTCAAGCATCGTCTTCATCCAATCGTCGGGAAAAGAAAACCGTTGCGCCGGCAGGCAAAGCCGGCGCCCCGGAATGCGTCAACTGTCGACCGCCATCAAACCTTGTAGAACTGCTCCGGCATGGTGGGGGCAGGCGTCGGCCAGCCGAAGGAATTCGGCATGGTCCTGGTTATGTTCTTCATGTTGTTCTTGACGATGCCGTAGCCGTCCGGCGGTTGCGAAATGCCGAAGACGTAGAAATTTTCAGCAGCGCCCTGCAGGATCTGCTTCATGACGTCCTGCTGGCCGGCGGGATCGGATGTCGCCTTCAGCTTGTCGTAGAGCTCAAGCTGCGCCTTCGTTTCCGGCGGCGGCTCCTCGGCATTGGCGTTGTTGCGATCGAGATACCAGAGCTGCCAGGCCGGGGCATACATCGCGTTGCTGTCCGTCGGCACGTAATAGCGCGGGTCGAGCATGGCCGCGACGCCGCCATTGGCGCCGAATTGATGGGCCGTGGCGTCGAAGTCGCGGCCCTGGCGCACGCGCGTCTCCCAAAGCGAACGATCCATGGTGCGCATCTGCGCATCTATGCCGACCACCTGGAACATCGGGATCACCAGTTGGAAGAGATCGAGGAAGATCGCCCGCGCCTGGTCGATCTCGAAGATGATGGTCAGGCGCCGGCCCTTCTCGTCGAGGCGGAAGTTCTGGTCGTCGCGCTTCGGCAAAAGCTCGTCGAGCATGGCATTGGCCCTGTCGACATCGTATTCGGTGAACTGCTTGGCAAGCTGTTCGTTGTAGAGCGGATCGCCCTCCTTGATGGATGGCTGGGCCGGTGCGCCCTGGCCGACGAGCACCGCGTCGATCAGCGCCTGGCGGTCGAGCGCCATCGACAGCGCTGCCCGGAAATTCTTGTTCCGGAACAGTTTGCGCTTCACGTCATCGCTGTGGTTCAGATTGAAAATGAAGTTCATCACGTTGGCCTCCGTCGAGGTCAGCGTATAGAAGTCATAGTCGCCCTGCTGCCGCGCATCGTAGAGCACCGACTTGTTGTTCGGCGTCGCGATATACTGGTCCATCAGATCGATTTCACCCTGCATGCACTTCAACAGAAGCACCTGCGGATCAGCCACCATCTGGTAGACGATGCGATCCATGTAGGGCAGTTGGTTACCTTCGGTATCGACTTTCCAGTAGTAGGGGTTGCGTTCCGCCACCACCCTTTCGGTGTTCTCGCCCGGCGCGATCGTGAACATCCAGGCATTGAGGCATGGCTTTTTGGAGGAATTCAGGAAGAAGGCGTTGTCGTCCTGAAAGCCGGAGGCGGCCTGGAAAGAGGCGATCCAGCTCTCGAAGCCGCGCTGCTTGGCAAGTTCGTCGGCCTTGGGATTGTAGTCAATGTGGAATTGCTCGAGATAATGTTTGGGGCAGCGCGTGGTATGATCCCAGTTCGACCAGGCGACCTGCAGCGGGAACATACCGTTAGGTCTTTCGAAAATCACCTTGAACGTCTGCTCATCCACCACTTCCAGCTTGGCCGGCTTGCCGGCCGTCTTCCAATGGCCCTGACTGGTCACCGCAACGCGCTTGTCCGTGAGGATCGTATCGTACCAGAACTTCACGTCCGCCGTCGTGTAAGGGTGCCCGTCCGACCATTTCATGCCCTTGCGCAGGCGGATCGTGTAGACCGTCGAATCTGCGTTTGCCTCGAAGGCTTCGGCCACATTCAAGGTCACGCCCGACCAATCCGGCGTATAGCGCAGCAGAGGCTCATAGGCCTGATAGCGGAAAAGCATGGAAAGCGAACCGCCTCCCACCAGTGCCAACTTCCAGTCGCCGCCGTATTTTCCGACGCTTTCGACAGGCTTGATGACAAGGGGATTTTCGGGAAGCCGATCCTTGACCGGCGGGAGAGCGCCGCCCGATACCTTGTCTTTGAGGATGCTCGCTTCCTTGTAATCCAATGCAAGGGCTGGCAAAGCCGGCAAAATCAGTGCAGCCGAAGCTCCGGCCAGAAACGTTCGACGTTTCAGCTTGATCATCAGTTTCTCCTCCACAAGATCCACGCCCCTCTTTTTTCTTCTTCTTCCCAGGCTCGGATAACAAAAGCTGCCATTCGATTATTGTTAGGTAAAGCGTTATGTTAATTCGTTTGGAAAATTTGCGTTTTGCAGCGCAACAGTTTAGCAAGACGGAACGGCGGAAAGGTATGGGAATGGGAAAACGCGGACGCGTCACTTTGCAAACGATCGCACGAGAGGTCGGCCTCTCGAAATATGCGGTCTCCCGATCGCTGGCCGGCAAGAGCGGCGTCAGCGAGGAGACACGCGAGCACATACGCGAGACGGCGCGGCGATTGGGATATATCAAGCCGATCAGCAAGATCGCCGTAAGCGACATCGCAGTGGTGTTCCACGATCATGATGCCGTCAACAGCGAGCTCTACATGCAAATCCAGAATGGGGTCCAGGCAGAGGCGCATCGTCTGGGGCTGAATTTGCGGATGCATTGGACACACAGTCCCGGCCAGCTCGGAGACCTGGCGCGTGCTTGTGCAGGTCTTCTGCTCGTCGGCCCTCATGACCGTGAGGCGATTGCGGCGGCCACGGCGACAGGTATTCCGATCGTCCGGTTCGGCTGGGTCGATCCATTGGAGGATGCAGATCATGTTTCCGGCACCGATCATGAAGCCGGGCAGGCCGTCATGCAGTATCTGCTCGACCTCGGGCACCGCTCCATCGCCTATGTCTATGGCGTGCCCGGCTATCGCGGCCGCCGCGAGCGTTTTTATGGAGCGCGCGAAATTGCCGAACGTTATCCGAACGTTGCGCTCTATGCCATGCAGTTCGAGGAGCAGGACGGTTTCGCCGACGCCTATCAAGCATTGAAGGAAAAGGGAATTTTCCCGACCGCCTTCTTTTGCGCTCATGACGGCCTTGCCCTTACCGTCGTCTCCGAACTGCTGGGGCAGGGATACCGCATTCCCGACGACATTTCCGTCGTCGGCTTCGGCGATTTCTCCCCAGCGAGGCAGATTTCGCCTCCACTGACGACGGTGCGCATGGAAGGGCAGGAATGCGGTACCGTCGGCCTGCAGCTCCTGGTCGAGCGAATGGAAAGGCCGCGACAGCAAGGGATGCCGGCACGGCGCATTTATGTCGCATCGAGGATCATCGAACGTCGGTCCACTGGCCCCTGCAAGGATGCAGCGCACGTCAATGACAGCGATGCACAATTGGGGCAGGTCGGCGGCTAGCCCACAGGCCTTCCCGCTTCATTCGCGCAAAGCGGCATGTGTTGCGAGGGCGGCGGATCGTTGATCCGGCGGTATGTAATCAGTCGATGCTCCGGCCTCTTTCCCGATCGCGGGCCCAGATCGGAAGATCGGATCAGTCGCCAGATGGCGCTTCTGCGGAAAGAAGACCGTATGGACTGGCTCGACCTGACGCGCCCGGAAGAGGAACTGCTGCGTCCCTTGGCTCCCGGAACCTTCGAGATTTCGCAGGATCGCGCAGAGCCCGAGCAGGTAGAATTCGCCTTCTGAGCGACGGCAACGGATCGCAGGCCCAGCCTATGCGGTCCTTGAAGGCGTTCCGCCCGCTGACGATATCTGGTTCAGGACCATTGGTGGCATGAAAGGAGGAAGAAATGCCGCTGAACGATGTTCCATGGACTCCACCCGTGACGATTAGGCTGCAATGCGGTCTGGAGCGCACCTTCACCGGCGTCTATGACGCCCTCGACTTTCTCGAAAATGAATGGCCCTTGCGGCACGGAGAGCGCCACGACCGGGCGGTGAAGACATGCCGGCGCGCGCTTAACGGCATCGTGCCGGCCGTCATCGCGCGCGAGGCTTTCATGGGGGCTTGCCTGGAGGCCGGCATGCCGGCGGTCATGGCAGCCTGGAAGGTGAAGCCCGGTTCGCACCTGGCCCGAGCCCCCCGGATGGCCGCCATCTGATCAGGCCTTGATGGCGCCGCCCTTAGCGGGGTCTCCTTCTGAAATCTCTTCCTGATCGCTGTGGTCGATCATCTCGGTCATGGTCGAACGTTCTCCAGCTTGTTCTTCTTCGATCGCCGTCATTGCCAGGTGATACGGCGTGCGAGCGCGAAACGCCTGAGAGCGCCGCTGCAGCAGGGCGATATAGCGCTGGCGCATCTCCTGGATGCTGATCTCACCCGCGATCCAGGCGTCGACGATCGTCATGTATTCGGGATCGCCGTCGATCGGCGTTCCGCGAGCGCGCGCTCGCGCGATGACGCGCTCAGCGATCGACCTGCGCGTCTGTTCCGTCGTCACCATCCCCTCCGAATCGGGCTGTTCATGAGCTAAGGCTGATTAGCGATCCCTTCACGTGCACACCACTTGAAATCGCAAGCCTCGACCACATCTAAGGCTCACTTCCCGTATCGATGGCCTCCTCGACGATCTTCGTCGGCGTTCGAGGCTGTCCGGGTTCGAAGAAAGGGCGCTCCCCGACCGGGTTGAGCGCCCTTTCTGTTTCCGGAATGGACAGCATCGATCATGGAACCGCAAGCTTTCGAACCGCATTTCCGCTTTTTGAAAGCAGGCGATCAAGCGATTGCGCGGAACGGCGAAAGCAGCCTGAAGGCAGCGTCGCGGCTCACATGCTTCCTATCACAGGCGCCGATCAAGCTGAGCGGCGATCATCGGAACGGCAGCCGCGCCCGACGCGCCGAGGCGTGCACGCTGAACGAGCTTGCCGAGAACGATTGTGGTGGCGATGGTGGCGGCAATCCGAAGCCAAGGATGATCTTCTGCCCGGCCTGGCGAAAGGTCCTCCGTCTGATTTCGGATCGCCGCTAGCCGTTCGCGCAGATCGGGGACATCCTTGCGCAGCCAGGCGATTTCCCTGCGGCAGCATCGGGATCGCCCATCTTTGTATCGTCAAAGGGATCTTCCGCCGGTGCCTCGTCGTCCAATTCATCCAGATGTCGCTGAAGGCCCAGTTTGTGCCGAAACCGTTCGATCGAATGTCTGTCATGCCTCCTCCTGGAAAACCGATCCGCTGAAACATCTTCGGCCCATGATCTTCTGTCGCCGTGAGAAGGTCCAAGACGACGATGCAGTTAATGTTCCGGCATCTGCTGAAAATCCGCGCCGGCGTTGCGCCGCTCCCGCGATCGTGCTCTCCGTCTCGCTTCTCGCAGCTCATCGATCGTCGGTTGCCACCAGCCGCGCATGTGCTCGTAGGCGCCGGCGGTCGTCTTGGCCGGCCAGGTGTGGATCAGCTCGTCGAGCGTCGGCAACCGCCAGAGACACCAAAGATGGTCATCTGTGAGGTCCGGATAGAGATCGGCAAACGCGCCGCGATCGACAAGCTCACCGGTTATGGCGGTGACGACGACGATCCCGTAGACTAAAGTGGCGATCGGGCGTCCGAGCTGCGGGAGATCGTGGGAGGGCAAAGGCAGACGCCGGCGCCGTCTCTCCGACGATCGTCGTTTCAAGCGCAGCTCTTCGTCGGTGCCTTTGCGCGCCTCGGCCCGCTTTCGGCGCTCCTCCGGCTCGTTGCGCCTGGCCGCCTCCCCGATCGTTTTCCATCGATTTTGAAGATCGTCATATGAAGAAAACGGTACACGCCACACACGCCGATCGCCGTCCCAACGTGAAAAAGGGATCTGCCGAAGCTCCTCGACGATCCTCCTGGAATAGAGTGTCCTGACCCTGAAACCCATATCGTCGAGTTCGAGGTAAGGGCTCAGGATCGGTTCGAACGCATAGGCATCGCGGCCTTTCTCGTTCGCAAACGCCTCCGTTCTCGCCGCCTCCAGAGCCAGCCAACGATCGATACGGCGCCGCGCGCTCTTGCCCGGAACGGTCCAGGCCTGCAGCTTGTCGTTCCATCGGGCGCGAGGGAATGTCTGGCGAAAGCGCTGCGCTGACATGCGATCGAACGGGAATGTCGCAAGCGCGCCATCGATCTCATGATCAGCATCATCGGACGCGGCTTGATCATAGCCTTCGACCGCCGGCTTTCTGTCGTTTTCCATAGACGCTCATGTAGGGCGTCGGGTTCAGTCCGTCACTTCGAATACGGCTGCGTTGTCCTGGACTTCCCTTAGGCCCTTATAGGAAGAATGGCGCCGCTCCCTTCCGCCGGCACGACATCCTCAAGCAGGTGACGGCGGACCGACAGCTCCGTGCGGGTGAAATCGTGCCCATCGAGATAGAGCAGATCAAAGGCATAGAAGATGGATTTGGTCGACACGGGTTTCCCGCTGCGCCCGCCAGGAGAACGTGCAGCCCGCCGAAGTCGGAGCAATCTTGCTCGTCGAGCACGACAGCCTCCCCGTCAAGGATGGTGGTCGTCACGCCGGTCGATACATTCCGCTTTGGACGGGGCTGATACGCTACTCATTAGGGAGAAACAAATAATCGTCATCACGGCCCCCACAGGCAACATCGGCAGCCGGGTGCTGGCAAACTCCTGGATCACGGCGCATCCCTGCGCGTGATCGCATTCGACCCCGCAAAGCTTCCCGCGGGATGTGCTGGCGCGCATGGAGGTGGTCGAGGGATCGCGCAGCCGCCCGGAAACCATCGAGATGCGCGGCCAGCTGGCCGTTTCTGCGAGGGCCTTTCCTAGCTCTCTTTGACGGTCCCGTTTGAGGCTCGATATCTGCTTCTGCCAAGCTCGGAATACCGAATGGATACGTATTGAACGGCCCTGCCGGGGTGGTGCACGAGGCCGCCGCTCTTTCGGCGAAACCACCCGTGTTTAAAATTTCGTTCCTGCCAAATCAAAAATCCTGATACAGAGGACAGGCAACAACCGTTTCGAGCATGAAGCCCAACTTTCTCACCATATCGGCAAATACAGGCAGTTCGGTCCTCAAAGGACTTGCGTCGCCTATTCGGGTCAACATCCTGCAGCTTCTCCGCGATCGCGGCAAAATGAATGTCAACGAGATTAGCGCTGCACTGTCGCTACCCCAATCGACTGTGGCCGTGAATATATTGACGCTGGAGAAGGCGGGGCTGATCGATACCCACTCCGTCAAGGCGACGAAAGGGCATCAGAAGGTATGCAGCGCCAAGTATGACGAAATTATAGTACGCTTCGATACTCCGGAAAAAAGGCAGAAAAGCAACCAGATCGAAGTTGCGATGCCGCTTGGCCTCTTCACCAGTTGCGAGGTATTGGCGCCGTGTGGCCTCTGCTCGCCCGAGGGTGTCATCGGGTTGCTGGACGTGCCGGACTTCTTCCTGGACCCGGGTCGGGTCCAGGCAGCGCTTATCTGGTTCGGGCGCGGGAACGTGGAATATAAGTTTCCGAACAACGCCAGACTTCTCAACTCTACGGTCGAGGCGGTGGAATTTTCCATGGAGTTGTCGTCCGAAGTTCCCGGCACCAACGTTAACTGGCCCTCCGACATCACATTGTGGGTCAACGATCACAAGGTAGGGACGTGGACTTCCCCCGGTGACTACGGCGACAAGCGCGGCGTCTACACACCCAAATGGTGGAAGCTCGAAGGTTCGCAGTACGGCAAGCTGAAGACCTTCCGTGTTACTAAGCAAGGTTCGTTTGTTGACGGAGTTTCCATTTCGAATGTCACTATCGACGACGTAGGCCTGACCGATCATCATTCCATTCGAATGAAGATAGGGATTGAGGAAAATGCCCCCCATCCGGGAGGCATAAACATTTTTGGTCGGGGCTTCGGCAATTACGACCAAGACATCGTCATGCGCCTGTATCTCGCCTGACACGGTGGGCACCGCGGCCGCGGGTTCGGGCATCAGACCGAAGCATCGAACCGGACGACGCTCCACGAGGCCGACGGAACGGTGACCACCGCGCCGCCGCTCGATGCCTCAACGTTCCGCAGATCGCGCGGAGCCACCTTCTCGGGGTCCTTCCTGGTGTTGCTCGCCATGAGATCGCTGTGGTGCAGAGAATGCGCGCGCCGCAGCCGCAATCCGCCAAAACCGGTCGCAGCAACTTCGATCTGCATCTCGTCGGAAAGATGCCGGTTCAGGATAAAGAGCGTGACCGTCTTGTCCGCCTCGGAATGGACCGCCGAGAACTTGAGATATGGGACCGGGTCGATCTTGTCGTAGAGATCTTCGGTATGGGTCGGATCGTAATAGCGTGTGGCATAGGTCGGCGTATCGATCCGGGCCCTGAGGACGCGCCCCCTGCCGAGATTGCTGAAATCAGAAAAGGGCCAGAAGATCGTCTGGCGCCAGGCGGGACCGCCGGTTTCGGTCATGATGGGGGCGATGGCGTTTACGAGCTGGGCGAGGCAGCCGGCCTTGACGCGGTCCGCGTGATTGAGGAGCGATATGCAGGCGCCGCCGAAGGCGAGCGCATCCTGCATGTTGTATTCTTCCTCCAAGATCGGCGGGGCAACGGGCCACCCTTCCTTGACCCGGTTATGTTCGCCGCGGCGGGTACGATACCAGACGTTCCATTCGTCGAAGCTCAGCATGATGCGCTTCCGCGATCGCCGGCGAGCCGCCACGGCGTCGGCGATCGCGACCACTTCCTCGATGAAGCTGTCCATCAGGTCAGGACTTGCAAGAAACGACGGCGTGTCGTCCGCATAATTGTTGAGATAGGTGTGCAGGGATATGAACTCGACTTGGTCAAAGGTGTGCTCCAGCACGATCCTTTCCCAGTCGCCAAAGGTCGCCATCTTGCGGCCGGACGACCCGCAGGCCGCCAGTTCGATGGTCGGGTCGGTCATCCGCATCATCTTGGCGGTCTCGGTGGCGATCCGGCCATATTCCCCGGCGGTCTTCGCTCCCATCTGCCAGCCGCCGTCCATTTCGTTGCCCAGGCACCAGAATTTGACGTCGTGAGGTTTTTCCCAGCCGTGCTGACGGCGCAGGTCGGAAAGGTGCGTGCCGAAGGGATGGTTGCAATACTCGAGCAGGTGGCGGGCTTCGTCCGGTCCGCGGGTGCCGAGATTGACGGCGAGCATCGGTTCGATGTCGGCAGCCCTGCACCAGTCCATGAATTCATTGGTTCCGAACTGATTGGTGTCGACTGATTTCCACGCCAGATCGAGGCGGCGCGGTCGCTGTTCGACCGGTCCCACGCCATCTTCCCAATTGTACCCGGACACGAAGTTGCCGCCGGGATAGCGCATGATTGTGGGGTTAAGTTCCCGGACGAGTTCCAGGACATCCCGCCTGAAGCCTTTCTCGTCCGCCGTCGGATGACCAGGCTCGAAAATCCCGCCATAGACGCAGCGGCCAAGGTGTTCGATGAACGCGCCGAACAGGCGTCTGTCTGTCTCGCCAATGATGAAATCCCGGTCGAACCGGACTTGGGCCTTGATCATCTAAAATCTCGCTCTGATGGATGTAATGGATTCTTTGAACTAGTGGGCCTGCGGTTCGGCATCGTGCATCTGCGGCGGGGGAGGGGAGGCCCGCGCCTGCTGCGATGCCGCGCTGTCGCCGGTGAGCACGCCGCGACCATGCGGATCGGGAGAGAGGACGGAGGCTTTCAGGAGCTGAGAATAGGAGTGCTTCGGATTGTCCAGGACAGTGCGAGCCTGCCCGCTTTCCACCACCTTGCCCTGCTGCATGATGATGATCCCGTCGCTCACGCAGTACGCGGTGGCGAGGTCGTGGGTGATGTAGATGATCGACACGTTGAGATCGTTGCGGAGGGTTCGGAAAAGATTGACGATCGACATTCTTAAGGAGGCGTCGACCATAGAGACGGGCTCGTCGGCGATGATCATCGAAGGACCTGGAATGAGGGCGCGCGCGATCGCCACGCGTTGGAGCTGGCCGCCGGAAAGCTCGTGAGGAAACCGCCCCCGGACTTCGCCGATCGACAATCCGACCTTGTTGAGCGCGGCGTCGGCCGCTGCCTCCATTTGCGCCTGCGATCGTGCACTGGTGAAATTTCGCGCCGTCATGAACAGGTATCGGTCTACCCGCTTCAGCGGATTGAAGGCCTCGAACGGGTTCTGGAAGATCGGCTGCACCTGGCTCATGAAGTCCCGGCGGGCTTTCGCTCCACGGATGGTCCCGAGGTCCTTCCCCTTGAAAAAGATCGTGCCGCCGCTAGGGCGGATCATATTGAGGATCATCCTGGCGAGCGTCGTCTTGCCGCTGCCGGATTCTCCAATGATGGTGAAGATCTGGGGCTCGGTGGCATCAAGATGAAAGGAGACGTCGTCGACCGCCCTGAATACCTCACGGCCGAGAAGGCCACCGCGGGTATAGAGTTTCGACGCGCGATCGACATGCAGAAGGGGAGGTGTCATCTCGCTGCCTCCAGCTCCTTGCCGGCGGGGTTCTCGTCCGCAACCGGCCTCACCTTGGAGCTTGCCGCAAAACATGCGACGCGGTGATCTTCCCCCAGTGCGGTAAGGGCGGGATTTTCGTGGCGGCAGATCTCCATCGCAAGCGGACAACGCGGATGGAACCGGCACCCCCTCGGCGGATCGGCCAGGTTCGGGGGCGATCCCGGAAGCGCGTCCCGCGCATTGATGTCGCCGATCCTCGGAAGGCTGGCGATCAGATGGGCGGTGTAGGGATGCATGGGATTGGCGAACACGTCCGCCGTTCGTCCCTCCTCGACCAGCCGCCCTGCATACATGATGCCGAGTCTGTCCGTGACGTTGGCGTGAACCGTAAGGTCATGGGTTACGAAGATCATCGAGGAGCCGAATTCCCGCTGGCTTTCCCGGATCATCGCAAGGACGTCCTTCTGGACGACGACGTCGAGTGCGGTAGTGGGCTCGTCGGCGATGATGAATTCCGGCCGGCACAGGGTCGCCAGCGCGATACAGACCCGCTGCCGCATTCCGCCCGAAAGCTCGTGCGGATAGGAATAGAGGATCTCGGCAGGAAGGCGAAGCCGCTGGAGATGGCGCCTCACCTCCCGTTCGAAATCCGCCCGGCCCAGATGCATGTGCCGGAACGCGAAATCCTCGAATGTCCGGTGGATGCGGCGAACGGGATTGAGCACGTTCATCGAGCCCTGCAGAATGTAGGACAGATGGCGCCAGCGAATGGCCGCCCGTTCGGCCGGCGGTAGCGCGTAGAGATCGCGGTCGATGAAGCTGTAATCGACTTTTCCCGCGACAATTTCCAGCGGCGGCCTGATCGCGGCTGCTATCGCCTTGATGAACGTGGTCTTGCCGCAGCTCGATTCGCCCGCGATCCCGTAGATCTCATGCTTGCGCACGTGCATGGATATCCCGTCGACCGCGCGCACCTCCCGGTCTATCCCGAAATATTTCATGCGGTAATAGGCACGCAGATCGCGGGTTTCCAGAACATGGAGTGTTGCTTCGGCGAGCCTGGGGTTCTGTGCCATCATGAATTCCCCATCCGGTCGAGCCGGCTTCGCGGATCGATATATTCATTCATGGAGATGGACAGCAGGAAGAGCCCGATGAACGTCAATGTGACAAACAGGGTGGGGAAGAAATACCACCACCAGATGCCCGACACCATGGCGCTGTGCTGGTTGGCCCAGAAGATCATGCCGCCGATCGTCGGCGTGTCGACGTCCGTGAAGCCCAGCACCGCGAGCGTGACTTCCAGGCCGATCGACCAGTTCATGTTGTTCATGAAGGTCGAAAAGACGATCGGCAGCACGTAGGGCAGATGTTCCTGCGTTACGATACGCGGCATGGACATGCCGGAAAACACGCTTGTATTGGTAAACTCCCGCGTCCTGAGACTGATCATCACCGACCGGATAAGCCTTGCGTCATAGGACCAGCCAAGTCCCGCCATGACGAGCGCGAGGACGAGCCATGTCATGTCGTCACGAAGAACGAAGTAGAGCAGCACCAGCAGGGGAAAAAGCGGGATGACGATGAACGTGTCGTTGATCGACATCAGGACGCGGTCGACGATGCCGCCGACATAACCGGACACCAGACCGACTGCCAGAGAAAGAACGCGACTGACAAGCGCGACAATGAACCCGAAGGTCAGCGTGTTCCGCAGCGCAAACGTCAGCTGCCAGAAAATGTCCTGACCCCGCGAATTCGTGCCGAACACAAATTCCGCGGACGGCGGGGCATCCATCACCACTAGATAGGAGTCGATTGGCTCATAGGGTGAAAAGAACGACGCTGCGGCGATGCAGAGGATGATCGCCATGATCATGAAGCCGATCGCGAACTCGCCGTTGTACCGAAACAGATCTCTGAAGACGGCAATCATTGGCTCACCTGTACGCGTGGATCGATCAGCGGATAGATGATGTCGATGATGAAGACGGCGGCGGATACAGCGATGATGGCGATCGACGTGATCCCAAGGACCAGCGAATAATCGGCGGCATGGACCGCTTCGACCAGAAGCCGCCCGATGCCCGGATAGCCGAAAACCTGCTCGGTGATCACCGCGCCATTGAAGATTGCCCCGATCGACATCGCGAGGCCGGTAATCTGCGGCAGGAACGCGTTTCGCATCACGTAGGAAGTCACGAGGCGTCGTTCCGGAACGCCGGCGAGCGCGGCATAGGTGACGTAGTCGTCCGTCACGATGTTGGAAACCAGCGCCCGCATGCCCATGAACCAGCTCCCCACACCGACGAGGATGAGGGACAGGGAGGGCAGGATCGAGTGGAGCAGCACGCTGCCCGCAAACTGCAGCGTCCAGCCAGTCGGAAGGTTCATTTCATACCCGCCGCTGCTCGGTAGGATCGGCAGGATGAAGGTGAAGACGATCAGAAGCACGAAGGCCACGATATAATAGGGCACGGGATGCAGCCCCATCATGATCATTCCCAGAATGCGCAGGATGCGGTTGCGGCTGTAATAGCCAGCAAGGCCGCCGAGAATGTTGCCGATGAACCAGCTCAGGATCGTCGATATGGTGAGCAGGCCTATCGTCCAGGGGATCGCTCTGCCGATCAGTTCGCTGACGGGTGTGGGAAAAGCCGACAGGGAGGGCCCGAAGTCGAGCATGACGAGCCGCTGCCAGAAGATCAGATATTCTTCCCAGAGATTGTCTCCGACCCCGTAGAGTTCCCGCAGCGACTGCCGGAGAAGTTCAATGGATTCCGGGCTGGAAAAGCCGAATGTGCTGACCTGGGCGACGGCATGTTCGACCGGATCGATCGGCGTCAGATGGGTGATCAGGAACGTGATACTGATGCCAACAAACACGACCAGCGCGAACTGCAACAGGCGCTTGGCCACGTAAATTGCGTAGGATCGCATTGATGCCTCGTGTCTCGGGATGAGGTCTCCGCCCGGGTATTGGTTGAGCCGGGCGGCTGTTTCTCACTTTGCCGGCTTCGTCGGCTTCAGATTGACCATCATGTATTTTGTGTTGCCCCAGTTGGCGACCGGGTTTGTATAGGGCTTGGTTTCGAGGCTTGGGAAACCTGTCCAATAGGTAGTGTCCATCGTGGCGAAGACGTTGTAGGCCATCAGCGGAATGATCGGCATTTCCTCTGCCGCCAGCTTGAGATAATCGAGACCGAGCTCGACGCCTCGCGGATCGTCGAAGTCGATCGTGCGGATCTCCTCGATGATCTTGTCCAGCCGCGGTTCCGCCCAACGTTGCCAGTTTCTCGGCGGTTGGACCTTGCCGACATCGACGACGAACTGCGAGTGCCAGCTGTCGAGGAAGAACGAGAGGTCGGGGTGACCGCCCCACGTCTCGACGCTCCACCCGATGAACGTGTCGAAATCGCCGACGCCGCGGCGATCAAGCATCGTTCCCTGGGCCACGTCGATATTGGCGTCAACACCGAAACGCCGCCATTGCTGGGCGATGATCGACCCGGCTCGTGTCATGACCGGCCGCAGGTCACCCTCGACCATCACCTTGACGGAGAAAGGTTGCCCGTTTGGCTGGTAC
Organism: Neorhizobium descurainiae; assembly: GCF_051400715.1. Classification (NCBI taxonomy): domain Bacteria; kingdom Pseudomonadati; phylum Pseudomonadota; class Alphaproteobacteria; order Hyphomicrobiales; family Rhizobiaceae; genus Neorhizobium; species Neorhizobium descurainiae. Next base: position 27,044 of record NZ_JBLFFK010000029.1, on the reverse strand, counting down.
CAGCGGTCGCCCTGTTTGGTGAAGCCGGCCTTCTGGAGAAGCTCCGCCGCCGCTTCCGGATCAGGTTTCCACCAGCCCCTGCCGAAGGCCGTGGCGATTTCGCCCGGCTCCGAAGGTATCTGGTCCTTCAAGGACGGACGCAGCATCTCGGCGATCTGCTTGCCCATGGTCGGGTCGTACGGCTTGATCTTCCGCTTGCCCGTGTCGAGCTCGAAACCCGTCAGCCACTGCTCCATCGGCTCGAAATAATATTTCGGATAAAGCCCGGTAGGCGGCACGCCTATCGCCGAAATCGTGGCCGCACCGCGGTAGGACGCCATGCTGACGGCCTTGATGTCGATCAGCAGCGCCAGAGCCCAGCGCACCTCCTTGCTCTGGAACTTCTCCAGCCGATGATTGAAGATGACCGAAGGCAGGGTCGGATCCGGATGGGCATAGGGGAACCCTTGAACCAACTGACCGAAGACGGCGAGTCCTTGGCGAGCGTGAACATCCCTTCGGGCGACAGATCATGAATGACGTCGAGACGATGGTTGAGCTGCTCGATGACACGCTTTTCCGGCGGGCCTGGATCGATATAGGCAAGATAAACGGGGCCAGGTTCGCCGTAACGGGCGACGGTGGTCTGCTTCCAGTCGTCGCGTTTCTTCCAAATGAACCATTTGCCGCCACGATCAAAATTATAGAGCGTATAGGCGCCCAACGATACCGGCGGATTGAAGTCGAACTTCAGCACGTCACCGACTTTTTCGAAGACGTGTTTCGGCATCATCCACATCGCGTTCCAGCGTACGGTGAACAAGGCATGGAAGCGCGAGTTGGGCTTCTTGAGCCTGAAGAGGACTTCCGTTGGGCTCTTCTTCTCGATCCCCGCCACATTAACCTGCACCGGAGCGCTCCAGCGTAAACCATTGGTCTTCATATGCGTCTCGATCGTGAATACCACGTCGTCGGCCGTGAATTCGATCCCATCACTCCAGAAAATGCCGGACCTCAACTTCACTGTCATTTCCGTGAAGTTTTTGTTATATATCGGCTTTTCGGAAGCGAGGGAGTTATCCCAAACACCGTTGATCCCGTGGTCCGGATCGATATACCAGAACGTGTCCATGGCGTTCTGGTGAAGGCCCGTCGTCTGGCCACCGGCGTTGATGGCCCAGATGTTGAACCATCCGGCATTTTTGATCGTGCCTTCTGGATTTTCCAGGATTAGCAGTTGTTCTCGGGGCAAATCGTTGCCCGGCACCTGCCCGAACGACGGCTTGGTCGCAAGGAATGTACCTGCGAGCCACATAAATGTTCTTCTCGAAAGCATGCCGTTATCCTCCCAGTTCCCAGCGTGCTCATCGGCTCTCCGAACATCAATGATAGTCTAACGGGAGTCGAGCAGAGTCAACCGAAATCGTGATTTATATCATATTTTCGGATATTAATGTTGCATACATGTCCGAGCTGATCAAAGGTGGCGATGTCCAGGCCGACGCGGTATGGGACAGTAACCACGGTCTTGCCGCCGCTAAACGGCAGGCCACTGGCGACGACGAGCCGGATACCGTCACCGACCTGCCGGATTGCATTCCGCCGCAGCTCTGCGAGACGCTGGAGCGCCCGCCGGCCGGCGCCGGCTGGATCCATGAGATCAAGTTCGACGGCTATCGCATCCAGATGCGCGTGCTCGATGGCGAGGTGACGCTGAAGACCCGCAAGGGCCTCGACTGGACAGGCAGATATCCCGAGATCGTCGATGCGGTCTCCGCACTGCCGGACTACATCATCGACGGCGAGATCTGTGCCCTCGATGAGAATGGCGCGCCGGATTTTTGCAGCCCTGCAGGCGGCCCTTTCGGAAGGCAAGACGGGTGACCTCGTCTATTTCGCCTTCGATCTCCTCTATGATGGTGGCGAGGATCTGCGATCCGAGCCGCTCAGACCACGATTGCGTTCTTGGCCGCAGCAATGATCATACCCGTCGGCGATCTTGGGCTCGCCTGGACTAGTCAAGGTATCAGCCCGGCACTCCTACCCGTGCGATTAGTGGATTTTGCCTCGCGACACTCGCTTTTGGCTTTCGCCTGATGCGTCTGGGTCGCATGCACTGAACTCGATCTGGCACTGACAACATCGGAGTGTAACCCTGAAGGCGGCCCAGAGCCGGAACTTGAGTTTCGGAAATCGGTTCGACGAGTTCCCCTGATTGGACGGAGAGGATTAGTCGATGTCCATCGAACTCGAACATGCCGTCGTCGTCATCACCGGCCCGTCGGGTGGCATCGGCCAGGCGACGGCCGAGGCATTCGCGCGCCGGGGGAGTAGACTTGTGCTCCCGGCCGCACCGGAGAGGCCCTCGACAAGGTAACTCTCATTTGCAGGCGGGTCGGCAGCGAGATGATTTCAATGGTGACCGACGTCACCGATTCGGCGGCCGTCAGAGCGCTTGCCGATAAGGCGAACACCTCGGGGGACTTGACGTCTGGGTCAGCAATGACACCGTCGGAGCCGTAGGCCGCTTCGAAGGGACGCCGATCGAGGTACATGAGCAGGTCATCCCCGCCGACCTGATCGGCCACATGAACGATGCCCATGCCGTCCTGCCGATCTTCCTGAAGCCGGGCCGGGGCGTCTTCATCAACATGATCTCGCTCGGCGGCTTTGTGGCAGCGCCTTTCGCTACCGCCTACAGCTCCAGCAAGTTCGGGCTTCGCGGATTTTCCGAAGCGTTGATCGCACTTCAGCAAACGGCCTGAATAGCGAGAGGCCGGCCCACGCCGAGGATCGTGTCCGGCCCCTGGCTGCGGCTGGGCTGGGGATTGGGGTTGCTGGCCGCAGCATACATAACTGCGCCGTGACCGCGCCGTTCCAGTGATGGGCGTGCGCCATCCATAATTGCATAACGCTGGCGCAAAGCTGCGAGAGGCCGGCGCGAATGGGCAACGCAACCGGCCTCCGGCCGCAGCTCTGCGGAGGGCAGGAGTCCACGCTGCAGCATTTTCTAACTCCGGCCTAACTGTGTCGTTCCAAGCTCAAAGACCCGGCACTGTTACCGTGCCGGGCCTTCAGCCGCTATCAGGTTGTAGGACGGGACCCGCGGCGCTGTCAAAACGGCCCCGCAACCTAAACGTTCCACTTCATCAAACATCGGAGAATACTCATGGCACGACGCGTCAACGCGGCGGGGCCGCTATCCCCGACACCACCACAGGACATTACCATGACCATTACGACCACGTCAGCGTGGGCGCGTCATAGCGTCCGCATTCCACCTGGGACGTTACCACACCACCACCACGATAGGAGATCAACCATGGCTCGGGAAACGCTTCCCGTCGCCCTCGACCTTATGTTCGGTCACGAGGGCGGCTATGTGAATGTCAAGACAGATCAGGGCGGCCCGACCAAGTACGGCGTGACGCACAAGACGCTGGCCGCCTACCTCGGCGTTCCGTCCGTGACCGCCGATCGCGTCAAGGCAATCACCCGCGCTGAGGCCGAGGCAATCTATCGCCGGTTCCTATTGGAGTCAGGCTGGCGGCGACGTGCTGCCTGCCGGCCTCGACTACGCGGCGTTCGACTTCGGCCAGAACTCCGGCCCACCGACGGCGGTCAAGAAGCTCCAGACCGTTCTCGCCGCCAAAGGCGTCTATTCAGGCAAGATTGACGGCCACATCGGTGAGCAGTGGCGCGGCCCGTGAGGTCAAGCGTGGAAGACACGCTGACCGAAGGCACCAAGCGCCAGATCCTGACCGAAAACGAGAAGCTGGCGAAGCTGTGCGGGGTGAAGCCATGAAGTACCGCATAGCGACATTTATAAAGTGGCAGTTGTTCAGCCTGTCGATTGCGGCGGGGCGCTCGCATGACTGGCGCCGAACTGATGGCCGTCATCGGCTTTGCCGTCCTGCTCGCCAGCGCTGGCTGGCGAGTATGGGCGCGCGTTGAAGCGAAGGTGAAGATTGCCGCCGACAAGGGCGATAAGGCGATTGGCGACCTTGCCGCCCATCGTCTTCACATTGCGGAGACCTACGTCATCAGGGCGGGAATGCACGAGCAGGCGATCGAGGGCGTCGGCAACCGCATCGATAGCCTGGGCGGGTGAGCGCCTTCAGCCCCGGCGAAGCACACGCGCGCAATAGGTGTTACGCCTCCGTTTCTAGCTGGTTCGGGTTGCGTTTTTCGGCATGCAACTTATCGCAAAGATATCAGTGAGTAGCTTTTCCGGCCACGCGCAGGACTGATCAGGAGATGGAGGCTTGCCGCATGAGCACCAATCGCCCATATTCGCAGCGTGAATTGGGTGTTCAGTCGGACCTTCCTATGCAGCGCGACAAGCAGGGTGAGACGAAGCTCTTGCCAGCGTCAATCACGATGACACGGTCGCCGACAACCGCCGCACCAGAATCTCATCCAGATTGTCGCGCTGATCTCATCCAGATTGTCGCTCTATATTCCTATGAGGAAAAGGAATACTCGACTGCCCGCCGGGGAGAGCATCCACCTCTCGCGATTAGGAAAAATGCGTCCAAAGTTACGAGGGTTTCATGCCCGCAGCGCTGACATGGCGACGTGTTTATCTAGCTGTGACAACGATAATCCTGCTCACGCCGGCGCTCGCAATGCTGTTCACCGCCGAAGTTTCGTGGGGGCCCGCTGATTTCGCCGCAGCCGTTGCTTTTTTTGCGGGAGCCTGGGTAGCGCTTGAGGCCGCAGTAAAGCTAACTCCTCAGGGCGCTGCGCGAGTAGCGGCATGCGCTCTGGTCGTTGCCGGACTGTTGGCCATATGGGCTCATCTCGCGGTCGGCATTTTGTATTAGCAAACTGCCCAGGGCACAGCAGAACTGGTGCAATCAGCAACTCATACCTATCTCCCGCGAATATTCAGGGAGATCAACGTGTCTGAATTCATCAGCTATCTGTTCGCTATCTTTGTTGTCACGCCACTCCAGGCCGAATTATCGGAGCGTCTTCAGGGCGCCCCGTCTCAGGAGATTATCCAAGCCGGTAGAGCCTGCATCGGGGTCGAGGGTCCGCGCCTGTTGCAGTATGCCCAAGATAATTGGGGTTGGGCAGTGGCGAATGGCCTGGGCGTCGCTGCTGGCTTGGTCGACCCGGTTACATTGTTGCCCGAGGGTAACGAGAACTGTCAGCGGGTTGTGCAGGCCCTGAATGCGCGTGAGGCGGACGTGTAAGCCACATAGGCAGAGATCGGGAACGCGGGCACGGCAACTTTAGCCGGTTCGTGATGGCAAAGGGAGAATGGTCCAGCCGGCCCTTCCCGGCGCCGAGAGGGTGACATCTATCCCGCCCATGCCACGGCATGGCTCGGCACCTCAACCGGGCGGGTCAGCAATGCTGCTTTTCTCGTCCACTTTGCCAAGTCGGTCTGTCATCCACCACTTGATAGAGAAAACCGCGACGCAGATCGCGACACTGAATAGGATGGTGATCACCATTGCGCGTGGTCCGTTGATCTTCTTCATGAAGGACAAACACGCTTCTCCAATCGTTCCGTTCCCTGACCGTATCCTCGTCGTTTAGCCCTGTTCCTTCGGAAGGTCATGGGTTGCATTCTTGATGCCTTGCTCAGCCTGCTTTTTGAGTTCTTCCCGGTTCGCTTCGGCCTTCTTTGGATCGCTGCGCTCAGCATCGCTTGAGGGGTCTGACTTTCTGTCGGGCATTTCGGGTTCTCCTTTTCCACAGTACCCAACAGGTTGGGCAAAACATCGTTCCGGAACGAGGCGCTGAATGCCCAATGCCCTCTACACCCGCCTGCAGCCGACGGCTCAGCGCCCGATCTCGAAGTATCGCCAGCCGGCACCATCAAACGCCGCGGCCCTCCCGATCCGATCTTCGGCGGTGGTCCGACGGCGACAGTCTATCCGGCCGATGACCTTCGACCACAGTTACATCGACGGGACCAACATCCTCACCAGCGACCGGCAGATTTACGTCTCATCGGTCGGGCTGGCGATCGTGCCACAGGTCGGTGACATCGCGACGGCCGGCGGCGCGGACTTCCACTTCGTCAATACAGACCCGAACAATTGCGACGGCATGCAGGGAAGGATTGCAGCGTGATCGTCATGGTTTCTCGAGCAAAGCGTCGCTCACCTCCCGCCCGGTGTGGCGCGGCCTGATGAGGTTCGTCAGGTCAAATCCCTGCCTTCGAGCTTCCGCTAGGTAGTCTTCCAGGGAGCCGTCCGAGATGGCGCTCTCGCGCGCGAGCACCCAAAGAAACTTGCGATCAGGCGTGCCGACCAGTGCGACCCGGCACTCAGGATCGATCTTGAGCACCCAATAATCGCCGTCAGTGAAAGGTACCCAGCGAAGTAGCCGGAAGAAAGGTGACCTTCAGCTTTGCGTTCGAAGTATCGATAGGCTCGGCTTGGCCATCGTCAGCGCGCTGCACCACGTTCCGACCGGCACGGCCTGGAGCGCGCAGGAGATCCGCAAGCGGCAGGAGGAGGTCCGCGCCGGGGGAGCTGGTGGAGAGCATCCCGGTGTCCGAATGCATCAAGACGATGACGGGCGACTGGAAGGCGCATATGGGCGCCTGGAAGGAGAGCCTGCGCCAGCTCGCGAAGGCCGGCATCTTCACCGTCTGCTACAATTTCATGCCCGTCCTGGACTGGACGCGCACGGACCTGCGCTCGGAGACGGCGCAGGGTGCGCGGGCGATGCGCTTCGACCTCGTCGATTTCGTCGCCTTCGACCTGCACCTGCTGGAGCGCCCCGGCGCCGCGCAGGACTATCCGCAGGCACTGGTCGAGGAGGCCGGCCGGCGGTTCTCCGCCATGGCGGAGGACAAGAAGGCCGCATTGTCGCGCAATATCGGCGCGGGCCTGCCGGGTTCGTCCGACGGCTACAGCATCGTGGAGCTCAAGGACGCGCTTGACCGCTACCGGGTATCGACGCGGACCGCCTGCGCGGCCATCTCGTCGATTTCCTGTCCGAGGTCGTGCCCGTCGCGGAAGCCCTCGGCATGCGGCTGTGTGCCCATGGCGACGATCCGCCCTGGCCGCTGCTGGGCCTGCCACGCGTCCTGTCGATGGAGGCGGACCACCGGCATGTGCTGGACGGCGTCGACAGCATCGCGAACGGCGTCACCTTCTGCACCGGTTCGCTCGGCGCGCGGCCGGACAACGACCTGCCGGCGATCGGGCGCCGTCTTGCGCCGCGCATTTACTTCGCGCATCTGCGCAACGTGACCCGTGAGACGCCCGGTTTCCCCTGATTCCTTCTTCGAGGACCACCACCTAGAGGGCGATACCGATATGGTCGCGGTCATCACCGCCCTCGTCGCCGAGGAGCGGCGGCGGAAGGCGGAAGGCCGGACGGACGACCGGATATTCATGCGGCCGGACCATGGGCAGGAAATCCTCGACGACCTCGCCCGCGGCGCCCAGCCGGGCTATCCGGCGATCGGGCGCCTGCGGGGGCTCGCAGAACTGCGTGGCATCGAGCGGGCGTTGACCCATCCCTTCCACGGGGCGGTCTGAACCATGGCGCTGCTCGACGCAAACACGATCCTGCCGCCGGCCGTCGAGTGGTCGGCCTGCGACCGCGCGGCGCTGGCGCAGAAGGGCAATGTGGCGCTCCCGCGTCAATGCCCATATGCGGGCTATCCTCGGTTCATGATCAACCGCCGCCGGCAAAAGGTTTCAGGCCATGGAGGCAATCTCCGTTCGCGAACCGCATAGCCTCTTGGTTGACGACCGGCCCGCGCCGCAGCCCCGCCCCGGCGAGGTGGCGATCCGCGTGCAGCGCGCCGGCATCTGCGGCTCGGACATGCATATCCTCCACGGCTCCAACCCCTTCGTGGTCTACCCGAGGGTGATCGGGCACGAATTCGCCGGCGTGGTCGCCGCGCTCGGGACGGGGGTCTCTGGCCTCGCCGTCGGCGACCGCGTGGTTGCCGATCCGGTCATCTCTTGCGGCATGTGCCATCCCTGCCGCATCGGCCGGTCGAATGTCTGCGCGAAACTGCAGGTCATCGGCGTCCATCGGGACGGCGGATTCCGCTCCGTCGCGCTCGTCCCGGCGGAGAATGCCGTGCGTGTCCCGCCGTCGCTCGGCTTCGACGTGGCCGCCCTTGCCGAGCCGCTGGCCGTCGCCGCCAACGTCCTCTGGCGCACGGGCTGCGGCAAGGACGACGTCGCGCTCGTCTACGGCGCCGGCACGGTCGGCATCACCGTGCTGCAGGTGGCGAGGATGCGCGGCGCGCGCTGCATCGTCGTCGACATCGATGCGGGACGGCTGGAGCGCGCACGGTGGTTTGGCGCCGACCGGGTGATCCATTCCGGGGTCGAGTCCGTCCCGGAGGCCGTCGCCGGCGAGCTGGATGGCCTCGGCCCGTCAGTCGTCATCGACGGCGCCGGCCTGCCGGCCCTGCTCGAGGAGGCATGCCGGGTGGCACCGCCTGCCGGGCGCATCGGCCTTCTCGGTTTTTCGCCCGCGCCGTGCAATGTCAGCCAGCAGGAGATCGTTCGCAAGGAGCTGACGCTGGTCGGCTCGCGCCTCAACCGGCGCTTCATCCCCGAGGTCATCGGCTGGCTGGCAAGCGGCGCGCTTCGGCCTAAGGGGATGATCACCCAGACCTTCGATGCGCGCGAGGCGCAGGCCGCCTTCGACCGGGTCGAGGCGCATCCCGAGCGAACCCTTAAGGTGCAGCTGGCATTCGATAGCTGAAGGACGAAGCGGACTGCCGGTGCTTTGTCGTTAATCGTGAACGCAATGTAAAACGGGATTCTGGCGTCGGTGCCGCCAAAACAACGTTGAGGCGGAGAATTCACCACGACGTTGAAAATGGACGACGTCAACCCAGGCTTGTGGTTCTTCGACGTTTGGTAAGAGTGCGAGATCCTGCCGGCCGAGGCAGGCGGAGGGCAGCCGCACCGTGGACGCTCATATCTTGGTCAACGGTTCACTCCTTTCACGACCGTGTAGCGGGCCCTGCATGAGAGCTCATCAGCGCGCTCATCCGCCGGACCAAATCGTCCAAGATGGTGATACGATGTCCGCCTGATGGCCGAATCGCGAAGTAGGAGACGTCGATCCTTGGCTCAAAGGGAATGGCGACGATATTGGCTTTCGCGGCGCGAAGGCTGGTGTAGTCGACGATGCCTATCCCCATTCCCGATGCTGCAAAATGGCAGCAGTTCAGCATGGACGTTTCCATCGTGCTTGCCGGCGGGTGATCCGCGCTGGCAAATGCCCGGTCCAGCACAAGCCTCAGCGGTGAATTGCGCCCGGGGATCAGGACACGCTCGTCCAGAAGGTCGCCAGGCGTGATGACCTTGCGCGATGCCAGCCTGTGCCCGGGAGCCATGGCGGCGACCGCATGCGCACTGTGCAGCAGGACTGCATTCTTGTCGGTCATCCGCGGCGAGCTGAAGACGAAGCCGAGATCGTAGCGGTTCTTCTCGACCATGTCCCAGATATGCCGGCTGTTTTCGACGTCGATCACCAGGGGGATGTCCAGGCGATTGCCGATGACGTCGATGATCGCCTGCTGCAGGTAAGGGCGGACCAGCGAGGTGACGCTGCCGATCCTGAGCACGATATTCTTGTGCCGGCGGATATCGTCGGCTGCCTGGGCGATCTGGTCCAGTCCGAGATAGAGCCGCTCGACCTCCCGAAAGAGCTGCGTCGCCTCGGCTGTCGGCACCAGCCGCGCGCCCACCCGTTCGAAGAGGGTGATCCGGACGATCTCCTCCAGGTCGCGAATGAGACGGCTGACCGCGGGCTGCGTCACGTTCATCGCCTCTGCGGCGGCGGTGATGCCACCCGTCATCATCACACTTCTGAAGGCTTCGACCTGTCGTGGTTTCAATCGCATCCTCAAACACTCCCATAACATTAGGGCATGGACTGAACACCAAATGCAATTTTTCTTTTCTTTGCGGACGTTTTATTTGCGTCGTCAATCCGCAGGGAGAGCGCGGATATCGGAAACTCGGAGGAGCTCCAGCATGAAATTCCTTACGATCGCAGCCGCACTGGCAGCGTCTGTTTTTGGCGTACCCTTCGCAAGCCACGCGAACGATCTAACCGTCGGGCTGGCCGCATCGACCACGTCCATGGACCCGCAGTTCTATGTCGTCGGCCCCAATAGCGCCATGGCGCGCAACATGTTCGACGGCCTCGTCAACCAGGACGCCAAGCAGCAGATTCAGCCCGCTTTGGCCGTTTCCTGGAAGACGATCGACGACACGACCTGGGAATTCAAGTTGCGCTCGAACGTCAAGTTCCACGACGGAAGCGATTTCACCGCCGAAGACGTCGTCACCAGCATCAAGCGCGTTCCGCTGGCCTCGAAGAACAGCCCGAGCTCGTTTGCAGCCTATGTGAAGGCAATCACCGAAGTCACGGCCGTCGACCCGCTCACGGTGCGGATCAAGACCGACGGCCCGACGCCGCTGTTGCTCAACAACCTAAGCCGCATCGCCATCCTGCCGGTCGAGATGGAAAACACGACCACGGAAGAGATGAATTCCGGCAAGGGCGTCATCGGTACCGGCCCGTTCAAGTTCGTCTCCTGGACGCCGGACGACAATGTCGTCGTCGCCCGCAACGATGACTATTGGGGCGAGAAGGCCGCCTGGGACAAGGTGACCTTCCGGGTGTTCAAGAACAGCAGCGCCCGCGTCGCCGCCATGCTGTCCGGCGATGTCGACATGATCGAAAGCATCCCGACCGCCGACACGCGCAAGCTCCAGGCGTCGGATAGGCTCAAGGTCGTCAATGTGGCCGGCAATCGGATCATGTACCTTCACATGGACCAGGGCCGCGAGGAATCGCCCTTTGCAAAGGGGCCGGACGGCAAGAACCCGCTGTTGAAGCCGCAAGTGCGTCGCGCGCTTTCGCTCTCGATCAACCGCGAAGCGCTTGTCGACCGCATCATGGACGGTCAGGGCGTACCGGCCGGTCAGGTCGTTCCGGAAGGTTATTTCGGCTATGATCCGAACATCAAGATCGACCCTTATGACCCCAGCAAGGCCAAGCAGTTGCTCGCTGACGCCGGATATCCGGACGGTTTCTCGCTGACCTTCCATGCATCGAACGACCGTTACCCGAACGATTCCAAGGTCGCTCAGGCGATCGGCCAGTTCTTCAGCCGCGTCGGCATCAAGACGGAAGTGGCAACGCTTCCGGGCAGCGTCTATTTCACCCGCGCTTCCAATCTGGAGTTCAGCTTCATCATGGGCGGCGCGGCGGTCGAGACCGGCGAAGCCTCCGGTGTGCTCGGCCCGATCCTCGAGACCTATGGTGAGAAGGCGGGGCAGGGCAATCGCGGTCGCTACTCCAATCCGGAGTTCGACATGGCGCTGAGCGAAGCCCGCGGCACGCTGGATGACGCCAGGCGCGAGGAGCTTCTGAAGAAGGCGACCGAGATCGCCATGACCGATCTCGGCGTCATCCCGATCTTCTACCTGGCCAATACCTGGGCGGTGAAAAACGACCTTTCCTATGAAGGCCGTTCGGATGCCTACACGCTTCCCTACTACGTGAAGCCGAACTGATCCGAAAAGCGGTGGTCCATCATGTATTTCAGCGGTGTTTTTCCCTACCTTGTTTCGCCGGTCGATCGGTCGGGTGCGGTGATCGAAGGCGTGCTGGCCGACCTGGTGAATCACCTGATCGCCGAGGGCGTCCATGGCCTGACGCCTCTCGGCAGCACCGGCGAATTTGCCTATCTCTCCCAAGAGCAGCGGCGTCACGTCGTCGACACGGTGATCTCGGCCAATCGCGGCCGGGTGCCCGTTGTCGCCGGCGTGGCGTCTACGTCGATCAGCGATGCGGTCGCACAGACGGAATACATGGTCGAGGCGGAAGCCGACGGCATTCTGGCCATCCTGGAGGCCTATTTTCCGATCGGCGATGAAGGTGTCGAGGCCTATTTCACGGCGATCGCCAAGGCCGCCCGTGGTCGCCCGGTCGTGCTTTATACCAATCCCCAGTTCCAGCGCTCGGATTTGACCTTGCCGGTCATCGAGCGGCTGAGCCATATCGATAACATCCGCTACATCAAGGATGCTTCGACCAATACGGGACGTCTTCTCTCCATCATCGAGCGGACCCGCGGCCGGATGGAGGTGTTTGCCGCCTCCGCACACATTCCGGTCTGTGTGATGATGATTGGCGGGGTCGGCTGGATGGCCGGTCCCGCCTGCATCGTGCCGCGCCAGAGCATTGCCCTTTATGATGCCGCCAAGGCGGGCGACTGGACAAAGGCGATGGAGCTGCAGCGCCCGCTTTGGCGCGTCAACGAAATCTTCACGAAATATTCGATCGCCGCCTGCATCAAGACGGCGCTCGAACTGCAGGGCTTCCCGGTCGGTGCGCCGATGGCACCACAGATGCCGCTCGGCGAGGCTGCCCGTGCCGAGATCGGTGCGGTTCTGCGTGATGTCGGCGCGCTCTGAGCGCCAGCCGCCTGACCGACAATCCAAAGGCGATTTTGAAATGAATCCAATTCCGATCATCGTTGACTGCGATCCGGGGATCGATGACACGATCGCGCTCCTGACTGCTTTCGTTTCGCCGGAACTCGAGATACTGGGCATCACGCCTGTTTGCGGCAACCAGCCGCTTGAACGTACCGTTCGCAATGCCCTGCAGATCTGCGAACTCGGCCGCAGGACGGATATTCCGGTCTATGCCGGATGCTTCCGGCCGATGCTGCGGGAGCCGATCTACGGTCAGTTCCACGGCAAGACCGGGCTCGGCAATACGGTGCTGCCGGATCCAGTGAAGACGGTTGAGAACAGGTCTGCCGTAGACTTCCTCATCGACACGCTGGCTGCCGCGGCGACTTCGCAAAGGCGCATCACTATCTGTTGCCTCGGTCCTATGACCAACCTGGCGGTGGCGCTGCGGATGACCCCTCGGATTGCCGAGGGGATCGAGCGTATCGTGATGATGGGCGGTGCCTATCGCGAAGCCGGCAATCGCACTATGACAGCGGAATTCAACGTGCTGGCTGATCCGCATGCGGCGCATGTCGTCTTTTCGAGCGGCATCCCGATCGTCGCGCTGGCGCTCGATGCAACGCATCAGGTCATGCTCAAGCCGGATCATGTCGCGCAGTTTTCGAGCGTCAGTGGCCGTATTTCCGAGACACTTGCCGAACTCATGGCCTTCTGGGACCGCAATGACGTGCGTCGCTACGGATCGCGCGGCGGCCCGCTCCACGATCCGCTGGTGATCGCCTATCTGCTAGCGCCCCATCTCTTCGAAACCCGACGCGTCCGCGTGTTCGTCGAGCACGAGAGCGAACTCTGCATGGGGCAGACGGTCGCCGACTGGTATGGCAAGAGCGGTCTCGAGCCCAATGCCGACATCGTGATCAAGGTCGATGCCGAAAGGATCATCGACCTCTTTCTCGATCGCCTTTCCCGCTATGCCGAAAAGGCCGTCGCATGAACCGTCACCGGATCATCATCGATGCGGACCCGGGTGTCGACGATGCCGCCGCCATCCTCATGGCGCTGGCATCGCCGGAGATTGACGTGCTTGGCCTGTCGGTCGTCGCCGGAAACGTGCCGTTGAAAGATGCCCTGACCAACGCCTGCAAGATCGTCGGCGTTTCAGGACGCGCGGATGTTGCCGTCCATGCCGGTGCGCCGGGCCCTCTCGTCAGGGAACAGGTCTTTGGCAAATATGCCCGGATCGGCTCGTTCAGCGACGAGCTGGTCGCCCGAGGCGGCATCACACCCGCTGAGGAGCACGCCGTTCGCTTCATCGTCCGCTCAGCGCGCGAGGCCGCGGGGACCGGTGAACCGATCACGATCTGCGCCATCGGGCCGATGACCAACATCGCGCTCGCCCTCATCCAGCATCCCGACGTGGCGCGCGGCATCCGTCAAATTGTGTCGATGGGCGGCGCGTTCACTGCGCTCGGCCATCGCACGCCATGGGCGGAGTTCAATATCTACGCAGACCCGCACGCCGCCGAAATCGTCTATCGCTCAGGCGCCCCGATCGTGGTGATGCCGCTTGACATGACGTTCCAGGCACTGTTCAGCGCGGAGCACTTCCAGAGTTTGCGCGACCGCGGCGGGGCTGGGGGCGATGCGCTCTACAACCTCTTCTCGACCTTCGATCGCGGCGATGTCGCGCGCTTCGGGCGACCGGGTGGGCCGATCCACGACGCGACGACGATCGCATGGCTGATCAGGCCGGAGCTTTTCACAAGCCGCAGGGCAACCGTCGGCACGCAGGTAACCGGCCTCACGATGGGTTATACCTATGCCGATTTCTACCAAAAGATGGACCGCATGCCGAACGCTACCGTGGTGACCGATGTCGATGAAACGGGGTTCATCAATCTACTGATCGAGCGCATCTCGCTTTACGGGAGCGCTGCGTCCGGTCCAAAAACGCCGGGAGGCTTAAATCTATGAGCGGATACCTCTTGAGCCGGTCGATCCAGACGGTTGTGACCCTGTTGGTGATGTCGGTGCTGGTCTTCGTAGGCCTCTATCTTGTCGGTAATCCGGTCGACGTTCTCTTGAGCCCCACGGCCACCCCGACGGAGCGCCTGCAGGTCATCCAGTCCTTTGGCCTCGACAAGCCGGTCTGGGAGCAATACTGGTTGTTCCTGACCCGCGCGCTGTCGGGCGATCTCGGCAATTCGTTCGTCTTCAACCAGCCGGCATTGACGCTGATCCTCAACCGGATGCCGGCGACGCTCGAACTTGCGTTCGTGGCGCTGGTGATCGGTCTCGTGTTCGCAATTCCGCTCGGCGTCTATGCGGGCCTGAAGCCGAATAGCCTCGTCGCCAAATCGGTCATGACCTTTTCGATCCTCGGCTTCAGCCTGCCGACGTTCTGGATCGGCCTCGTGATGGTCATGCTTTTCAGCGTCCAGCTGGGATGGCTGCCGGCATCCGGGCGAGGGGAGGCGGTGCCGATTTTCGGCGTGCCGATCAGCCTCTTCACGCTGGATGGCCTGTCGCACCTTCTCCTGCCGGCACTGAATCTGGCGCTGTTCAAGATCTCCCTCATCATCCGCCTGACCCGGGCTGGCGTGCTGGAGACGATGCAGCTCGACTTCGTTCGTTTTGCACGCGCCAAAGGCCTGCCGGAACGACGGATCGTGCTCGTGCATGTGCTGAAGAACACGCTCATCCCGCTGATCACAGTCATCGGCCTGGAGCTCGGTTCCCTGATCGCGTTCGCGGTCGTGACAGAGACGATCTTCGCCTGGCCGGGCATGGGCAAGCTCATCATCGATGCCATCGCGGTCCTCGATCGCCCCGTCATCCTCGCCTACCTGATGATCACCGTCGTGATGTTCAGCATCATCAATCTTCTCGTCGACATCCTCTATTCGATCGTCGACCCGCGCGTTCGTCTTGAAGGGAATTCGTGATGAGCCAGGAAAACAATGCCGCGACCTCGGTCCATGCCGGCGGCGCCGGCGAGGTACGCCGGTCGCGTTCGCCGTTTCGCCAGATGATTTCGGCCCTCCTGCACGACAAGCTGGCGCTTGTCGGCATCTTGCTGGTCCTGGTCTTCATCCTGGCTGCCGTCTTCGCACCTTTGATCGCGCCCCAGAACCCTTACGATCTGTCGCAACTCGATATCCTCGACGGCCGCTTGCCTCCAGGCTCGCAGAGCATGAACGGGATGGTCTATCTGATCGGGACCGACGACCAGGGTCGCGATCTCTTGAGCGCCATCCTCTACGGGCTGCGTACAAGCATTCTCGTCGGTATATCGAGCGCCGCGATCGCGCTCGTGATCGGAGCCTCGATCGGCCTGATGAGCGCCTATGCCGGCGGACGCCTGGATTCCTTTCTGATGCGTGTCGTCGATATCCAGCTCAGCTTTCCGGCAATCCTGATTGCGCTGATCTTCCTCGCGATCCTCGGGCAGGGGGTCGACAAGATCATCCTGGCGCTGATCGTCACCCAATGGGCCTATTATGCCCGCACGGTCCGCGGCTCTGCACTGGTGGAGCGCAAGCGCGCCTATGTGGATGCCGCCCGCTCGATGGCGCTTCCCGACCGGCGCATTCTCTTTCGGCATATCCTGCCGAACTGCCTGCCGCCGCTCATTGTCGTGGCGACCATGCGCGTCGCCTATGCCATCATGCTGGAAGCGACGCTCTCCTTTCTCGGGATCGGCCTGCCGGTCACCGAACCGTCGCTCGGCCTGCTGATCTCGAACGGGTTCGAATATCTGCTGTCCGGCGACTACTGGATCAGTTTCTTTCCCGGCTTCGTCCTCCTGTTGCTCATCGTCGCCATCAACCTGATCGGCGACAGCCTGCGCGACATTCTCAATCCCCGGCGGGAAGGCTGAGCCATGTCCAATCCGATACTTTCGATTTCCAACCTCAATACCTCGTTTCGCGTCGGCGGCGAATGGCGCAACGTTGTGCGCCACGTCAGCTTCGACATCGGTGCGAAGGAGACGGTCGCTGTCGTCGGTGAATCCGGTTCCGGAAAGAGCGTCACGGCCATGTCGATCATGCGGCTTCTGTCGCCGGGCAATTCGCGCGTGACCGGCAATATCCACTTCGATGGTAGAAATCTGCTCGACCTGCCGCTCGAGGAGATGCAATCCATTCGCGGCAACCGCATCGGCATGATCTTTCAGGAGCCGATGACGAGCCTCAATCCAGTGCTGAAGATCGGCAAGCAGATTACCGAGGTGCTCGTCCAGCATCGCGGCATGTCGCACGCGCAAGCGGAAGGCGAGGCGGTCCGGCTTCTGGAAAAGGTCCGCATTCCATCGGCAAAATCGCGCCTTAACGAATATCCGATGAATTTTTCGGGCGGCATGCGCCAGCGCGTCGTCATCGCGATCGCGCTCGCCTGTGACCCGAAGCTCCTGATCGCCGACGAACCGACGACAGCGCTCGACGTGACCATCCAGGCGCAGATCCTCGAGCTCATAAAGACGCTGCAGGAAGAGGAAGGCATGTCCGTCCTCTTCATTACTCACGACATGGGCGTGGTCGCCGAAATCTCCGACCGGACGATGGTGATGTATCGCGGCAATGCCGTCGAGACCGGGGCCACCCGCGATATCTTCGCCGCGGCGAAACACCCTTATACCCGCGCGCTCCTGTCCGCCGTACCGCAGCTAGGCTCGATGACGGGCCTGGAACGACCGCTCCGGTTCCCGCATGTCGACATGACCACGGGCGAGATCCAGCCGGTGAAGCCGACCGAAGACACGGTCAAGCACGATGCCGCGCCGATCCTCAAAGTCGATAATCTTGTGACCCGTTTCCCGGTCAAGAAGGGATTTCTGCGCAAGACCGTCGGCCGTATTCACGCGGTCGAAAGCGTCTCGCTGGAATTGCGGCAGGGTGAGACGCTCTCGCTTGTTGGGGAGTCCGGTTGCGGCAAGTCGACGACGGGCCGCTCGATCATCCGTTTGACCGACGCGACCGGTGGTGAAGTCCGGATCGACGGCAAGAGCGTTTTCGATGCGGGCAAGTCGGAACTGGCGGATATCCGCCGGGAAGCGCAGATGATCTTCCAGGACCCGTTCGAAAGCCTCAACCCACGCATCCGCATCGGTGTGGCGATTGCCGAACCGATCGTGACGCATGGCTTGGCAACTGCGGCCGAGGCGAAAGAGCGGGTCGGCGATCTGCTTGAGCGCGTCGGCCTTTCGGCATCGATGGCGGACCGCTTCCCTCACGAGTTCTCCGGCGGCCAGCGCCAGCGCGTCTGCATCGCTCGCGCTCTCGCTCTCGAACCGAAGCTGATCATCGCCGACGAGGCCGTTTCCGCGCTTGATGTTTCCGTCAAGGCGCAGGTCATCAATCTCATGCTGGACCTGCAGGAGAAACTCGGCCTCGGCTATCTCTTTATCTCCCACGACATGGCGGTGGTGGAGCGGATCAGCCATCGCGTGGCCGTCATGTATCTCGGTGAGATCGTCGAAATCGGCCCGCGGCAAGCCGTCTTCGAGAACCCGCAGCACGACTATACGAAGCGCCTCATGGCGGCGGTGCCGATAGCCGATCCTTCCCGCCCGCGGGCGCGACGGATCTCGAACGACGAAATCAAGAGCCCGTTCCGCGCGGCCGACTATGTGCCGCCGCAGCGCCGTTACAGGCAAGCCGGCGAGGGGCACTTTTTCCAGGTCGCGTAACGGGAGCGCATGCGGTGATCGTCACTTTCGGTTCGATCAATGTCGATTTCGTCTTTTCGGTCGCAGAGATGCCGCAGACGGGGCAGACGCTGCTTGCCGCCGGCTTTCGAACGGAAGCCGGCGGCAAGGGGGCCAATCAGGCGCTCGCTGCGGCACGCGACGGCGCCGACGTCGTGATGGCGGGTGCTGTGGGCAGGGACGCTCTGGCCGCGATCGGCATGCAGAACCTTGTCCAGACAGCAGACGTTAGCCGTGTCGCCCGTGTTCCCGAGCCGACCGGCTGCGCCTCGATCTTTATCGACGGCCAGGGCCGCAACATGATCGCGGTCGCTGCAGGGGCCAATCTGGCGGCCTCTGCGGATGCAGTGGACGACGAGCTCATCCGTCGCGCCAGCGTCATCCTGATGCAGATGGAAAACGACGTGCGTGAGGTCGAAAAGCTGATCCGGCGTGTCAGGCAGGCAGGCGGCAAGTCTGTGCTCAACCTCGCTCCGGCCTTCCTACTGGCCCACGATGTTCTTTCCCTCTGCGATCTGATCGTCGTCAATGAAGACGAGGCGGAAGCGCTGGCAGCGTGGCTGGAATGCGGATCGTCGGCGCAGGAGTTGTCGGAGCGATTGAGTACGGGAGTGCTCAGGACGCTCGGTGGCAACGGGGCGGAAGCCTGCGTCGATGGCGCAGTCATTCACGTTCCCGCCATCTCCATCGAGGTCAAGGACACGACGGCAGCCGGAGATTGCTTTGTTGGCGTTTTGGCATCGGGACTGGACCGCGGAATGCCACTCGAGGCTGCCATGCGGAGAGCCGCAACGGCAGCAGGCCTTGCCTGTTCCCGCCCCGGAAGTCAGTCCAGCATTCCATTTCGGACTGAGACGGAGCGGATATATTCTGTCTCTTAATGTTTCGTCCCGGCATCTGGTGGAGCGGATTGAGGATGAGGCGTTCGGGCTGCGACGCCCATGCCTTGCAGATGAAATTCGTAAGGGGTGAGGCCCTCGAGTGGTTTGAGCCTACGGCAGAAGTTGTAGGCGGCAACGAAGCCGGCGGAGTTGGTCGTGCCTCTCGTAGTGGAAGCGCCTGACGGTGGCATCCTTAATGGTTCGGTGCATCCTCTTGGCATTGAATTGTAAGAGTACGCCGGTTCGCAGTCGTGTGCGATTGACCAACTGCAGGCCCCCTGTGAAACCCCCGCAGGAAGAGGGTGAGATATGGACGAGCCTCGTTCAGTGCTTTTTGGCCGGTTCTGTCTGCCAATCTCCATCCGGCTCGACTTGCACCACCTCGTGAACCTCCCGCCAGCTGTTGATGCCGTCAGGGAACCAGTGAACACCAGTATAACCATTCATCACCAGCCGTTTGCCAGCGTTCCAACTACCCCAGCACTCGGGCCGGCAAAAGGTGACGATGGGCTTTGAGCTGTCACCTTGTGTCAACTCCTTCACGCGGCGAAGAAAAACCTCCTCTTGCCCGGCCTCGAAAGACGCGGCTCCAGCACTTGGAAGCCATACCGCCCCCGGGACGGAGCGATGGGTCGGCAGCCAAAGCCGATCCTTGGGAAAATCATCCGGCTTCTTGTCGGCAGGGCCGACATCGAGAAGCACCGGATTTTTTTGCATGAGTGCCTCAAGGCCTGCCAGATCGATGACGGTGGCACCGCTGAGCGTCTTCGGGGTCTCCCCCCGCATCGGCCCGGTCCACAAGCCATCCGGCTCTGGCTGCTCGGCTCTGGACAATTGCGTGCCCGCCGCCGTCAGAAACAATATGACCGTCAGTGAGGCGGCGGCCCTCACCAGGGCTCCAATCAGGCCCGACATGCCCCCACCCCTCAATTCGTGACTGGAGGCACCTTGAAACTCTGCTCCCAACGGCCTCCCTTGGTGTCGGACGCAACCACCTTCATCGCCTCGTCGCCAGCCGGCACGAAATTAAAGCCGATCACCGGATTTGTGGACAGGGAAATATCGCCTGAAATCTCCAGGACGGCCTGGTCGCCGTAGGAGACAATCATCTTGTCGATGTAACGCGAGGGCGTGTAAAGCCGGGTGAGTTGGTTCATCTGCATTCCGTTGAAGTTCGGATGGCGGATCAAAAGCGTTGCTTCGGCAGGCTTGCCTTGCTGCACATTCTCCGCAAATTTCATCCTCATTTCCCCCATCCCCTTCATCGCTTCCGCGTCGCTAGGTCCGGCAGGCGCCGAGCAGCCACCCGAAGCCTTGACGAAAGCAACAGTCGAAAACAGCTTTCCGTCTGTCGTCTCGGCAACGGCGTGAACGTTTGTGTAAGTGTCGATCCGAACACGCAACTGCAGCGTGCTGGAATCCGCGGCCGGCCCGAAGGTAACGTGAGCGGCAAGCGGCGCAGGGTTGTCATCGATCACAAGATAGACCGATTTGATCTTGTCCTTTTCAGGCATCGTCAGAGTGATCGGAACGAGCGCAGCATCCTGCGCGCGCTTTGGTGCATCGATCTTGATTAATGAATCGGTCGGAAAAACGTCCCGGCCGTCGAAGAGGTAATCGGCAATCAGCTGCCAGCGCTCCTCGCGCTTAGCATCGGCCTGAGAGGATTCCGCGGCGAGAGCCGGCCAGGCGCAGATGGCCGTAATCAGACCGGCCGCAAAAACACGTCGCAGTATCTGCATGATGTTCTCCTCCTTCTCCATTCATCATACTACTCCCATTCAAGCTCCTTGTAAGCTTGAATGACGTTGCGACCATTATAGTCGTCGAACAGCGCCCAGCCTTCGGCTTCTCCCGCAGCGACAGTTCGGCGGGCCTCATCTATCCCGATGCCCTGCGCGATCGCCTTGCGTGTTTGATCGCGCAGAACAGTAAGATAGCGCACCTGTCTTGACATGGCCGCTCCGAACTCCACCATCGCCGGCCCATGACCCGGCACTGCGCGGACAGCACCAACGCCTTTGAGCCGCTCGATTGCTGTCAGCCACCCGGGCAGGCTTCCATCCAGCGAAGGCACGCGATCAACGAAAAGCAGATCCGCGGGAAACAGCATTCCCGTGGATGTATCGAACATCGACAGGTCGCAATCGGTGTGCGCGATGTCATGCGCGGTAAACCGGACAACCCGATCGCCGAGATCAACTTCGCCGACATCTACTATCTCTCGTGTGGGATACACGATGCCGCCTACCTTCTCCGGCCCAAGAACCTCGGCAAGACGCTGACGATAATAACTTCCCCGCGCGTCGAGGGCGGGCCTCAAAGCATGATGGCCGATAAATTCCGGCTGCTCTTCGGCAAAGGCCGCAGCACCAAAGCAGTGATCGGGATGGACGTGCGTCATCACGACATATCGGATCGGGTTGTCGGTTCGTTTCCTGATCTCCGAGCGAAGCCATTGCCCGTCTGCCAGGCTCCCTCCGGGATCGGTTACGAGCACCTCGTCGCGTCCGATGATGCAGCCGATATTGGCAATGCCGCCATCATTTGCCGGCGTCGCTTCCTCGTGAGGTCCTTGACGGATGAAGATACCCGTCCCGACCTCTTTCAACGAAAAAGATTGAGCAGCAGAACCACGCGTTGGCAGACAGCATAGACAGAAACCGAGCGCCAGGGCTTCACGCCGCCTGAGGCGAAGGCGGCCGGCGGTTCGTCCGGCATATTCAACTTGATCGGTCAACATGCCGGAGATTAGCATGTTGCGTCTCAACCGGATAGGTCGCGCATAACGCTACTATTCAAAGGGAAGCTTGCAACCTCGGGATCACCTACTTGCCACAGCTGTTGCAGGAACTCCGATTGCCAGTTCTCGAACGTGCCGCGAAGCATTTCCACGACATAGGAGGAGATTTCGACCGGCTGACCGTGTTCGGCCTGTTCCTGAACAAAGGCGAACCAGCCGAACAGCCAATGCCCCACGAGGCTGAAAGCGAAAAACGCAAGGTTGATCCCGGCGTAACTGCAAGTCCGCCACAACGAGTGCTGCTGCATGTTAACTCCCGAATATCACGCCTGTAACGGAGACATTCCAGGGATGGTTCTCGGGTGCAATTCACCTGTCAGGTATTGACACGGGCCAATTTCGGTCCGAGGTGCGATAACGCTCTGGCATCACCGGAGTTGGATTCGATCTGTTGTTCCCGGAGGCGCCATGTATTACTGGCACTGGTTCGACATCGCCTTTCCTTGGATTGGCGGCGTTGGCGCAATCGTCCTGGTGGTTCTGCTTATTGCAACTGACCGTCTTCGGAGCGATCCAAGCCGCTCGCGATGGCATGACTGGGTGTGGTTATCCTGGCTCGGGATGGCGGCCTATCTGCTTCACAACTTGGAAGAATACGGCATCGATCTGTTTGGGACGTTCCATGCATTTCCGGGCATGATTTGCGCACAGCTCGGTTTGCCGCCATATCCGAACTGCCCGATCCCACCTGTGTTTTTCCTTGCGGTCAATGTAACTGCGTTTTGGGTCGCGGCTCCCATTGCAGCCCTACTGAGCAGACGACACCCGCTTGTCGGGCTTTCTGTCTACAGCATTATAATCATCAACGCCCCGGTACATATGGCGGCCGCGCTTGGGGGTAACTTCGGTGGAGGATTTTTCACTTCATTACTATTCGCGGCTCTGGCCGTTTGGATTATCCGCGCCTGCTTCGGTCCAGGCCGAATGAGCTACGGCGCGCTCGCACCTCTTTTGGCTGGCGGGATCATTGTTCACATCGTTTTGGCGGCCCCTCTGTTGCTGTTCCTCAATTTTGGCTTGAGCACGGCCGTGGTCGTCTTGCCGCAGCTAGTGAATCCCTTCCTGCTGATGCTCCTCCTGTGGCTTGGTGAGCGGTGGAGTAATGGGGCACTGATCTCAAGCCCGCAAACCAACTGACCCAGGCCCGGCGCGGGCCTAATCGCGAATGCCCGCTTTGGTGTTCCCAAGGTGAACGTCCGCCTCTGCAACGTGAGAGCCGTTTACTGGGCCTTTCGCTTTTCAGGGAAAGACCTTCACGCCATGCAAAGAGCTTTGATCCTGAGGCCCCGTCCAGATCTTTGGCCGGATGATGTCGAATGCCCTATTCGGCTGTTGCGGGCGCAAAATTCGCAGACCTATTGGACGTGCGATCAAATCTGCCAGTTGAAGGCCAGCGCCTATTCGCTTGTTTAGAGACGAAGTTATTTCGAAATCCGGCATGGCTGCTCCAGCCGCCTGTAAATAATGTTGACCGGCGGTGATCCTTCGAAACCCAAGTTCCAGATCTTCCTTTCCGCGTCCGGGTTTCTCGCGAGGACTGCGGGACTAGCAGACAATGGGGCATTCCCCTTGATCATTTCGTGAACGCAGAAACTCGTTCGCTTTCTTTAAGCAGAAGAGGAGGGCAAGCTGGTATGGGTTCTCGGGACTTGCGTATCGCCGCCTCGACGCATCCTTCCCGATAAGAGGAAATCACCGTCATTGGGGCTGCCCCGAGGACGCTGGAAAGACCTCCATAAAAGTGACTTGAACCGCAATTTCCCTCCAGTTTTCGGGAGTCTTGGGTTTTCTAAACTGGCCTTATGCGGCCTGCCGCGCACGGTGGTCACAACCCCACCCCACTTACAAATGGCGACGACTATGTCTCCCTGGACCTATGTGTCGGCCTCTACGCGGGCAATGACCGTCCTTGCCGTAGGTCGTGTGCGGATCTGGATCTTTCGCGGGCGTGCCAATGACGAAGGCGCTTCGCCGGACAGTGCCTCGCGGGCGGCGTCGGTCAAAGTGAAGGCTGTAAAGTCCGCTTCCGTCAACGCCGGCAATGGTCGTTCCTCCTCACTGTCTGGCCACAGCACCGCCCCCACACGTGAGGTGGGGTACATGCGCTTGAAGCGGCGCACAAGTATGCCCGCATGCTTGGCAGAGTCCTCGTTCAGGAAGCAGACAACAATGGCGTTGGCTTCTTTTGGAATGAGATCGCGGCTTCGGCGATTGGCGACGTCGGAGTGTCTTGCTGCCACGACCTCGGCTCCTTGTACCTGAAGCACCTGAGCGAGCATCGCCGCGGAGGCGTCATCCAGAGGGCCTCTGCCGCCGAGACAGACGATGGTCCTGCCTGTCCCGTCCGGCAGATCCTCTTCATCACGGCTATTTTCCTCCTCACTAGGAGCCTTGGAGATCTCGCCCGTCGCCTCACTTCCGTCGTCCTCCTCCTGCTCTTCCTCCTGTGCGATGTCCTCGAGGTTCGAGACCAGCGTCGTCGCCGTTTCGTATACGTGCTCCATCTGCTCTGCGGTTAGGACGCCTCTTCGACGGTCCTGTTCAGCCAGCAGAAGAGCAGGAATGGCGACCTTGCCGTAGTAGTCTTCGAGGTAATCTTCTTCGAGCATCTCCTCAGCTTGGTCAGTAGCCTCGTCGGGATCCCCAGCCAGAAGCCGCTGGTAAAGCCGTTCCTTGGGATCAAGCACCGGCTCGCTACCAAACAGGACTTCGAGGAACTCGAACTGCGGGACATAACGGCCCAGCACCGCAAGGCACACGGTCAGCGGCGTCGACAGGATGAGGCCTACCGGTCCCCACAGCCATGCCCAAAAGATCGCCGCGACAATGATGGCCAGCGGAGAAAGCCCGGTGCGCGAACCATAGAGCCAGGGTTCGACAATGTTGTTGCTGGTCAGCTCCAGCACGAGAAAGATTGCCGCGACCCAAAGAACGAGGCTCCAGCCCGGATCGACGGCGAAGGCCAAGAAGAGCGGCAGCACCGTCGCTATGACAGGGCCGATGTAGGGAACGAACCGAAGTACGATGGCCAGCATTCCCCATAGCACGGCGTTGGGGATGCCGACCGCCCACAGGCCGAGCGCCAGCGGGATTCCATAGGCGCAGTTCACGACCAACTGCATCAGGAGATAGACAGCAACACGGCTGCCGGCTTCCTGGAGCGCCTCGGTCGTGCGATGCAGGTCACCATAGCCAACGAGACGGATGAAGCGATCCCGAAGCTCCTCCCTCTCCAGAAGCATGAAAATGACGACGACGACGATGAGGCCCAGCGAGGCGATCGGGCCGAGCAGCGGGCTGATGAGGTTGGTGAGCGTTTCGATCGGCCGGCTCGGCGCGAATATCTCGACGAGCATAGGTTCTCTCGAGGGAACCGCACCTGGAGCAGCCTGGTTCTGCCCGGCATTGTTGATTTCCCGCCCGACGCTTTCGACGACCGAGGTCAGGCGCTGCACGATGCCGTTGTCGGTTCCGCTCTCCTGGAGGGAGCGAATCTTTCCGATGATGTTATCCTGATAAGCCGGCAGATTTTGCGCGACTTCGGCAATCTGTCCCGCCACGACAAGTCCGAACAGGATGAGGACAAGGAAGGCAAGCACGACGGTCGTCACGACCGCAACAATACGAGGAAGGCCAAACTTGCGAAGCCGGGACGAGATGGGCGCCAGGGCGAACGTCAAGAGGACCGCGATCGCCAGTGGAAGGAGCACCTCCTTGGCAAAATAGAGGATGGCAACGACCGCGAGCACGGTCGCAAAGGCGGGCATACGCGAGGGGGACGCTGGTGAAATGGAATAGAGGCGACGAGGAGCGCCGACGTCGTTTTTCAAACCCGCCTCCGTTACCCAGATGTCGACCGAAGAAGGCTAAAGTTGGATGTTCCTTCAGTCTCGTGCAGGTAGCGCGCCGGCAGGACTTGGCAATGGTGATTTCCTTCCTGGTTACACCTGGCATAGCGGCGGTTGCGCGAGGAACCCATGTCAGATCTTGAATCCAGTCCTAGCTGGCGACTAACCCGGCTAATGCGATCTCTGAGGATGATGGCGTCGATTTTGCCCTATTCCACGCCCATTTGTCCAAAACGCTACGAAAATGGCCGACCAGCGAGATCAGCCATGTCTCTAAACCGGATCATAGCTCTTGGAAAACTGTGAAAGTGCGTAACTGCTAGTTGCCGTACGGCCCGTTTCACAGGGGCGGCTGGTATCAGACGTCAGCTGCCCTAGCCGTCATCGTTGCCTTTGCCTACCACACCGGTTCATCTAGTGCGGTCTTTGCCGAAGGCAGCAGGCCTGCCTCGATGTCTTCTATTGCCTTGTTGCCGCCTCCGAGTGCAACTGTCATGAAGTCTCCGCCGCCGATACGGACGGCCGCATGGATATGCCGGCTGTCATGGCTGTCTGGGAGGTGAGGCCAGGTCTCCAGCCGGCTCGAACGGCGCGTGATGGCCATCTGATCACGCCCGACGACCCCGCCCTTAGCGGGGTGCCTTTTCTGAAATCTCTTCCTGATCGCTTTGCTTGCTCACCTCGTTGACCGCCGAGCGCTCTTCTGCCTGCCCGTCTTCGGTCATGGACATTGGTGGATGATCCACCGCCCGGGCGCGAAACGTCCGAGCGCGCTCCTGCAGCAGGGCGATATAGCGCTGGCGCATCTCCTGGACGCTGATCTCTCCCGCGATCCACATCTTGACAATGGTCATGTATTCGGGATCGCCGTCGATCGGCGTTCCCCGAGCGCGCGCTCTCGCGATGACGCGCTGTGCGATTGACCGCCGCGTTTGTTCCGTCACCACCATTTCCTCCGACTCGGGCTGTTCATCAGCTGTGGCTGATTAGCAATCCATCCACGCGCACACCACTTGAAATCGGCAGCTTCGACCGCATCTACGGCTCACTTCCCGTATCGATGGCCTCCTGCTCGGCGATCTTCGTCGGCGTTCGAGGCTGTCGCGGCTGAAGAAAGGGCGCTCCCCATAGGATTGAGCGCCCTTTCTGTTTCCGAAACCGCCAATGTCGATCATGGAACCGCGAGCTCATGCGCCGCATTTCCGCGTTCTGAAGCCCTTTCGAGAACAGCCATGGCCGGCGACAAGCTTCGACCTACCGAACCAAGCGGGGATTTTCAGAATACGGCAGCCCCGAGCGGCGAAAAGGCATACGCTCGCGATGACCGACCATGGCAGGGAGCCGATCCGCCGGGCGTCGTCTATGTCTATGCGCCTGATCGCA
>NZ_JBLFFK010000028.1:0-66859 GCF_051400715.1 Neorhizobium descurainiae | reverse complement strand
CGCGGGGTGGAGCAGCCCGGTAGCTCGTCAGGCTCATAACCTGAAGGCCGCAGGTTCAAATCCTGCCCCCGCAACCACGCTACAGTATCCCATAATAGCCCAAAACTACGATCCACCACGCCAGAGCACTGCGATCAGACGCTAAATTCCCGACATAAAAGCGCAAAATCCAAAATCGACAGGTGCAAAGCGGGCTGCCGCAGGCGCGGATCATGCGCGTGTCCGATGGACATACGACGTGACGACAGGCCAACGGCACTCCTCTGATAGGCCGGAAGCACCAACGCCGAATGCTTGCTTCCGGATATCCGGAAGCCGCGTATCGGGCTGATCTGGGAAACAAGCGCGACGGCGCTCGATAAACTTTGCAGTTGGTCAATTAGGCGATCCGACCTCGGGTCGGTATTCCCATGACCCAGAGCAGTCTATGGCCGAGCCTGAACGAAATCCTTGGCGTCTGATGCACGGCTCAAACACGGCATCTTCCTTGAACAAGGCGGCGAGTGCATCCGCATCATGCGCAGTTTGGAAGGCGCCGGCCTGCGGGATCAGCTCGATGTGGTTCCCATGGGCGGTTCCTCTGACCGAATGCTCGTCAAAGTGAAATGGACGTGCGCGCTTGTCGCCATCAGGAACAAGCGCCCACCAAGCGAGCGACGAACTCGCTGCGGATGAAGGCGGGACGGCCGCCGCCGTGGGTTACCTTCCGGTTTGGAGGCGCAGGCCTGACCAGTGTGCCGCGAAGGCCCACATGTCCGCCGTCTGCTCGATGATCTTGTCCGTCGGCTTGCCCGCTCCGTGTCCCGCTTTCGTTTCGACGCGTAGGAGCCGAGGCCGATTTCCGAGGGCGGCTGCCTGGAGCGCGGCCACATACTTGAACGAGTGCGCCGGCACCACTCGATCGTCCGTGTCGCCGGTCGTGGTCAGGATGGCGGGATAGTCCGTGCCGTCCTGGACGTTGTGGAGCGGTGAATAGGACAGAAGGTTATCGAAGTCGGCTTGCACCGCCGGGTCACCGTATTCCTGAGTCCAGAACCGTCCGCCCGTGAACAGCGGGAAGCGCAGCATGTCCAGCACGGCGACATCGGGCAAGGCCGCGGCAAAGAGATCCGGACGTTGGTTCACCACCGCTCCAACCAGAAGGCCACCGTTCGACCCGCCGTGGATCGCCAGCCCGTCGGGCGGCGTAATGCCCTCGCGCTTCAGGAATTTTGCAGCGGCGATGAAGTCGTCAAAGCTGTTCTGCTTGTTCGTTAGCCGCCCGGCTTCGTGCCACGCCCGGCCATATTCGCCGCCGCCGCGGATGTTGGGCATGGCGTAGACGCCGCCTTGCTCCACCCAAGCTAGCGCTTCCACAGAGAAATATGGGATGAGCGGAATTCCGAAGCCGCCATAGCCGTACAGCATGGTGGGGGCCGGGCCTGTCACGTCCTTGCGCCGCATGACGAACATCGGAATGCGCGTACCATCCTTCGAGGCGAAGAAGTGCTGCTCCACGACGAGTTGATCGAGATCGCTCGCAATCCGGGGCTTCGCCCAGACAGTGCTCGTGTTGGTCGCCACGTCGTAGCGATAGATCGCAGTGGGCGTATCCTGACTGCTGAAGACGTAGAATGACTCATTGTCGCCAGGCCGCCCCCTGAAGGCGGCAGCCGTGCCGGTGCTGGGAAGTTCAACAACACCATCGCGCGTGCCGTCCAGCTTGAAGCGCTCGACCTGCGTCTTTGCATCCACCATGTAGGAAACCACGAGCCGATCGCCGACGATGTTGCTTCCGAGAATGACGGCATCCTCCCGATGCGGGACGAAGTCCTGGAAAGCCGGCTTTTCCGCATCGAAGTCGATGGCGACGACCTTGCCGCGTTCGGCGCCTTCCTCCGTGGTGAAGAACAACCGCGCGCCGACGTTTCCGATCAAGGTCCATGCATGATCGAGCGAGGAGACCAGCGTTTCGGGCGTCCACCCATCCTCCACCAGATCAATGACGGTAATGCCGTTGCCGCCTCCAAGCCGCGATGAATGGATCACGACATAGCGGCCGTCCGCCGTCGTCAACGCCATGTGGATGAGCGGCTGATCGATGTCGGAAGCGTAGATAAGGCGGTCCTGCGACTGCGGCGTCTCAAGTCGGTGGAAGTTGACGGTATGCTCGAGCACCTGCGCTTCGAAGGCGGCACCTTCTTCTGGCTCGGCATTGCGGGAGTAAAAGAAGCCGGAATCATCCTGCGCCCACCCGATCTTCATGAAGCGCGCCCAGCGGATCTTGTCATCGAGGATCCTGCCGGTGTCGATATCCATCACGCGTATGGTCCGCCAATCGGCGCCGCCTTCCTGGATGGCGTAGGCGAGATAGCGGCCGTTATGCGAGACCGCCCATTCGGCAAGCGCGGTTGCTCCGTCCTCAGACCAGCTATTGGGGTCGATTACAACGCGATCCGTTCCGTTCTCGCGGACATACAGGACGGGTTGCGCCTCCAAACCGGCGCCTCGGACGAAGAAATAACGGTCGCCGCGCTTTTCAGGCGGGATCGGAAGGCGTTCGTGGTCGAAAAGCGCCTGGAGGCGCTGCTTGAACAGGTCGCGACCGGGAAGCGTGGCGAGGTAGTCTTCGGTCAAATTTTTCTGCTTAGTAATCCAGGCTTCAACCTTCCCGTCGCGGCGGATGTCGCCTTCCAGCCAGCGATAAGGGTCGGCAACCGTTGCGCCGAAATGCGTGTCGACTGTGTCGGTGCGCTCGGTGGGCGGATAGGTCATTGTGTTTCCCTTGTTTTCGGATGCCGTGCTAATTTCCGACAGGAGAGCTATGGCTAATGCCGTCGCCGACAGGACGGCCAGCCCCGTTCGCAATGAACGCCGCGCCTCGCGCTTGGATGAAGATCCGCGCCAAGAAAGGCGCGGGATAAGCAATCTCATGGGAAACCCCTTGTTGTCGGGCACCGCCGCTTCTGCTGCGGTCGAAGCCGAGCCGGCGTAGTATCAGCGGCCGACTGTTTCTATCGCCTGCACTCGCGCCGATCAGGATCCCGCCTGCAGCGGTCCCAGCGCGCGCGGTCGGCCATGACCTGAGCGTCTCTTGCAATCTCTTGCGTCAATCGGGTCCGCTCGAGCGACTCCCGTTGCGCGTTGTCGCGCCGCGCCTGTTGTTCCAGCATGCAGTTCGTATAAGCGCGAGACCCGTAGGGTGCCCCAAAGCTCTGGCAGGTATTCGCGTCCCTGTACTGCCGTTCTTCGGCCGACACACACGCTGATAGAGCGAGGCCAACGAGGGCGATGGAGAGGACGGTTACCGCGGGCCGACGATCGTCAATGGAAGGGCGTTGCAGCATTCTGTTGATCTCCTTTCGAGAATGAGCGCTGGCGGTTCGTTGACGACGCGAGCGAGACACAGCGGCGCCCCACAGCGGCCATGACCAGCCGAAACCCCACAGAGCAGGAGAAGATTGCGGCAACATTGTCTGAGTTTAAGAATGCTCCGGGAGCAGTCCGGCCCCCTTGGAAGCGCCTTTCCGGCGCTAAGCACGCAACCGAGAAAAATCAGCGCGCGGCGTTAGGGCACCCGTTCGGGAACATTGCAGTGGTCTTCGCGACTGAGTTCGACGTGGAGAGTTAGCCCGCCCCCTGAAGGCCTCGACCTTGAGCCTCGAAATACGGGGTCTGAACTCAAGATCAGTCGCGGCATGGCCACATTTGCATTTTAGCTATGGCATACTCGATGTGATAGCCAGGAGTTATAAGTGGATTTGAACGCGGCCCTGAAGGCATTCATCAGAACAGTAGAGAAGGGCTCCATGACTGGCGCGGCGCGCGATCTCGGCATCTCGCAGCCCGCCGTCACAAAACATCTTCTCAATCTTGAGCGACATCTGAATGCACGGCTTCTCGAGCGATCGCCGCAGAATATCCGCCCGACCGCACACGGTATGGAGCTTTACGAAGCAAGCCGCGGCGCGATCGCATCCATTGATGCCGCCCTTGAGGGTATCCGATTGAACGTAGGGGAAATCGAAGGCAATCTCCGCATTCACGCCCCATCCTGTATCGGTTCAAAGCACCTTCACGGCATCCTTCTGGATTTTCAGGACCTGCATCCAAAAATCGCTGTCGATCTTGTCTTGGACGACCGTACCGTCGATCTCATCTATGAGAATTTTGATCTCACCCTGCGCTATGGCCGGATAGAGGCTCAGGAGGTCATTGCCCGGCGTTTCGGCTGGATGCAACGTATTCTCGTTGCCGCTCCCAGCTATCTCGAACGCGTCGGCGAGGTGAGATCTCCGGAGCAGTTATCAAGCCTCAGCATAATCTCGACCTTCGTCGTCCTGTCGGGCAAGAATATGTTGCCGCTGATGCGATCCGGATCTCCGACAATCGAAATTCCGGTCAAACCTGTCTTCCGGACGAATGACGCTCACGTTCTTCTCAACACACTCCTGGCAGGCCGAGGGATCGGACAGGTGCAATGGTGTCTCGTAACAGACCTGATCGCCGAAGGCAGGCTTGTGCGCGTGCTTCCCGCCTACGCAGTGAAGCCGACTGAGGCGTTCCTTGCCTACCCGTCGAACAAGTTCATGCGTCCCGTGGTGCGCGCCTTTACCGACTTCGTTATGCCGCGTCTGAAAGAAATTGAAGGAATAAGCCAAAGTCCTGATGATTTGGGATGCGCCTTATAACAATCAGTTATGCGTGCAATTACTCGATAAGCGATAGACATTACTCGGACGAAATTGTTCTTCTGGTCCCGAGATGTTGCCATTCCGGCAACGACGGTTAGAGACCAGTGAATACTATCTATGCAGCTAGTGACCCATCACATATCCCGCCGCACCTTTCTCCTTGGCTCCATGTCCGCCGCCGCAGTTCTTTCCGGCTGCGCGACGAACAACCCAACTCCGGAGCAGATGCCGTTGGCGAAGCAAGTTCAATCACCTTCGCCAGTTGCATCCGATCCTGAGCTTCAGGCTCGTTATGCGGCATTCGAGGACGGAGGGCATTTCGTGCCTGCCATCCCCTACCAGAATATGGACCCGAAGTATTATCGCCAGCGTGTTGCTGACCCGACGGGAGAAAAGGTTGGCACGGTCGTTGTCGATACGCCCAACCGCTTCTTATATCTCGTTGAAGAGGGCGGTACGGCCATGCGGTACGGCGTCGGTATAGGCCGAGACGGGTTTGCCTGGAAGGGCGAGGGTATCATCCACTGGCGCCAGCCGTGGCCACGATGGAAACCTCCTGCAGAGATGATCGCTCGTCAGCCGGAATTGGAAGTCTATTCCGTCGCGAACGGCGGCATGGATCCGGGGATCATGAATCCGCTCGGCGCGCGGGCGCTCTACATCTTCCAGAACCGGCAAGACACTCTATATCGGCTACACGGTAGTCACGAGTGGCAGTCTATCGGCAAGAGCGTCTCTTCCGGATGCGTGAGATTGATCAACCACGACATCGTCGATCTTTATGACCGAGTCCCCTATCATGCGCGGATTGTCGTGCATCAGGAACCCCTTATCAGGACGGTATAGTTTCCGAGATAAGGTTCACGTGCGGGCCGGAAGGACCGTGAACGCCTTTGCACGGCAAGCGGTCGAAAACGCCCGACGAGAAGAGACCGCAACTATTCCCTCTGCTCATTTGCGAAAGCACAGCTTGAGCGTCATCCTGAGTGGCAGGATGTTCTTCGCAAATGAGCGACTGCCCAGGAGCCCGGCTGCACAGCATTAGAGGATAGCATGCAGAAAGAACCCCACCTATTCCAGGAGGCAGATAAGACCCTAACCGCCGCTGTCGATGAAGCTATTGAGCGCGCCGCCCAGACCGCAGGGCATGAACTTCAGTCGCTCGGTGTCGGCAGATCACCACAGGACTACTTCGCGGACGCCGTCCTCCGCCACCTGTTCCTACGCCTGTGTGGGGCCGACTTGAGAACCAACACGGGAGGAGATCCAGAAACGGCATGGAAAATCCTCTATATGGGCCGCAGCGTTGCCCGTCACTGGGAGAGAGCGCGGCAGTTCGGCAGCACTTCGGAAGAAGAAAGACCGGCGGGTGGATATCGAAAGAGACAAGAGTGAACGACAGCAGCTGGCACTCTCTGCACAGAACTTCGCATTGAAAACTGTTGTTCGCGCTCTGGTCGATCACGCCCGTGCGTCGGATCCGGAAATCACAGATCGCCTTGAAGCGGCAATCGACGCCCGCCATGCAAGGCTTGAGCGCCTCTCCGACACCGACCGCGAGTTTACCGAAAGAGCGAGAAGCTACCTGTCGCTTCTCACCACTCCACCAGATTAGGCGCAGTGGCTGCACATGCAAAACTACCAAAATTCACGGAGTTAGTATGACAAAAAGCTGCCCTGTTCTTACGCCGGCTGAAACAAAAACCGTCGATGTCATCAAACGTGCGGACACGGCGCTGGCTGCTGCGGTCTCTCTGGCTTTGGAAGAGGCGGTCAAACAGGCTACCGAAGACATGCGAGCAATAGATCAGGAAGACGCCACGCCGGTGCTGGAATATTTTGCAGGCGTCGTTCATCAGTGAATGTATTGCCTGATGTGCGGTGCAGATCCGGACACTTTTGAAGGAGGCGAACCGGATATTGCCTACCACGTCATCCGAAACAGTCAGAACATCGCCAGACATTATTGGTCCGCGGACATGGAGCCCTACCCACCCAAGTAGTAAGGGCTGCCTTATGGCAACAGGCGCAGGCTGTTCCGGGCGCGACGATTTCCTCGCCCTGTTTCACTCCCTAGGCTCACGACACGTTTCAGCAGATCGGACTGCGTTTATTGCGATTTACGGCGTAGGTGCGAAGCCGAACGCCGACGCGATGCTGTTAGCCCCGTTGTAGACGCAGTGGAGAACGACGCTGGGCCAAACCGATCCCGTCGCCCGGAAAAGGACGGCGGATAGAAGACCCACCATGATCGCGACGGGCAGGATCACGCTGACGCCGTGCGCGAGACCGAATATAATTAAGCTGAGTACGACGCCGGCAAACGCACCGTAGCGGTTGAGCGCATTCGCAATCACGCCCCGGAACAGGATTTCCTCGCCGAAGGGCGTAAAAACGGCGCCGCCTAGGAAGGACAGGAGAAAGGGCAGCGGGCCGCCACGCGCGGCTGCATGCAGGATGCTTTGAGGATCATTGCTTCCGAACAACGTCAGATATGTAAACTGTATGATCAGGTTGAGACCATAGCCGACTATCCCCGCTCCGGCGGCAATGATGAGCCACCGGCGATCGGCCGGCCGGAACCCGAACGGACGCAGAGCCCGTATCCGCAGGCTATATGCGGCCGCGAAAGCGCCGACGCCGACGCAACCACCTGCCGTTGAGCCGACCACTCCCAGGACAACAGGATCGTTGCTGGGCAGCAGTCCCATCAGCAGGCCGAACCCGACAAGAAGCACTGCGTAAGCGACGAGACCGATCAGCATCTCTGGCTAGCAAGGCCGTTCCCATCGATCATCTGTGATCACTATCAATCTCCACTGCGGGCAAAGCGCGAGACAGCGAAATGGAGGCAGGAGGCCCACGCTCGCTCCGCCGGTGCAGATGCACAGAGGAACATTGCGCCAACATTGGCTCGCGCTCGGCTACGACACCGCAGGAAACTCCAATCGTACAATCGCGCCGCCGCTACGAGCATCCGCAATCGTGATGCAGCCGCCATGATGATCCACGATCTGTTTTACCAAGTTGAGACCCAGGCCAGCACCGGAAGAGCGCGGCCGCAGCCGGTGAAAGGGCTCCAGCACCCGCTCGTGTTCCTCTCCCGGTATACCGAGACCGTTATCCTCCACTTCCACAGAGGGGCCGTTGACCCGCACGATCACCTCGTCGCCGCCATGCTCGACGGCATTCTGGATGAGATTTGTGAGCGCGCGTTCTATCGAACCGGTATTGCCCATGATCATTCCGGGCTGTTGAACGATCACCTCGATTGCCTTGCCCGATGCGATCAGCACCGGCGCCAGATCGGCAGCGACACTGCGGGCGATCGCAACAAGGTCGATCCGGTCGCTCGGCGCGCCATTGTCCAACCGATGAAGATCGAGCAGTTGCTCGGACAGCGTCGCAAGCCGTGATACGTCCGGCAAGAGCGACCGCAGGCCCTTGTCGGTCGCGGCGTCGATCTTCATTCTCAAAATAGCGATCGGCGTGCGCAGCTCGTGCGCGGCCGACGCGATGAAGCGGTGCTGACGATCATAACTTTCATCGAGACGGTCGAAAGCTCTATTGACAGCGCGGACGAGCGGGCCGATCTCGCGTGGAACCTTGTCTTCCGAAAGGCGGATGCCGCGACGCCCGGCGTCGATCCGCTCTGCTTCCTCCGCAGTCTTTATGACACCGGCCAAGGCGCGGGTGATGATCATGGGCGTCGCGACGACGGAGACGAGAGCCAGGGTGAGGAAAATGGTAGCGGCTACGATATTGGATGCAATGGTGATGAGCGCCGTGAAGGGCTGGACCCGACCATGCGCAATGATCTTCATATCGCCTGCGGGGCCGGATTCCTGCCGAACCAGGGCGGAAAGGGTAAATGGCTCGAACTGCCCCCGCATGTCTGCCGAAGACAGTTTGTCGAGGTGGGGAACGAGGGGAGCGTACTCCGCCGGCACATGGCCGAAGGCAACCACATTGCCGTCGCCAAGCCGGGCCGCGAACCAGAGATCCGGCGATTCCTCGCGAAGTTTCGCCAGCTCTGGCGTCACTTCCACTATTGGGGTACCGGCTGCATCTCGGACGATCGAGTTTGCCGCGACTTTTACGACGGCCTCCTCGACATACATCCCATCAAGAGCCGAATTGACGAAAAAGATGATGAATCCGATGGCGGCGGCCGCGACCGTCAGAAACTGGAGGATCAACTGCCTGGTAACGAGGCGCGACTTCAATGATGGCTGACGGCGCTTCAATCCTTACCCTGAGCAAATAACCCACCCCTCTGACCGTATGAATCTCGACGCCGGCGCCAGCATCGCTGAATTTTCGACGCAGGCGTGAGATATGGGAATCGAGTGTGTTCGACTGGATAGCGTCGTCGAAGCCGTAGACTGCTTCCTCAAGGG
Source organism: Neorhizobium descurainiae (assembly GCF_051400715.1). NCBI lineage: Bacteria > Pseudomonadati > Pseudomonadota > Alphaproteobacteria > Hyphomicrobiales > Rhizobiaceae > Neorhizobium > Neorhizobium descurainiae. The sequence continues at coordinate 57,786 of NZ_JBLFFK010000028.1, read as the reverse complement.
ACTCGCGCAGGACAACGCGCCCGCGGCGCCGAATCAACGCAGTGAGCACTGCAACTTCACGCCTTTGCAGTACCAACTGCGTTCCGTGAACCCGTGCTTCGCCAAAGGCCATGTCGAATACGAGGTCACCGACGACGATCTCGTCTGGTGCAAGTTCGTTCGGGCGGCGCTGCACGGCCCGGATGCGAGCAAGCATTTCCTCCAGGTCGAAAGGCTTCACCAGGTAATCGTCGGCGCCATCATCAAGCCCGGCTACGCGGTCGCTCAGTTCCCCGCGAGCGCTCAACACAATGATAGGCACGCCCGGATTGTCTACCCGCAGCTGTGGAATAAGGCTGAGGCCGTCGCCGTCAGGCAGCGTGCGATCAAGCAAAACGAGCTCGTGCACCTGCGACCGGGATGCTTCTCTCGCAAGCGAAATGCTAGTCACCCAGTCGGCCACGAAGCGATCACGTTCGAGGGCGCCGCGCATTGCTTTGGCGAACTCCACCTCGTCTTCGACCAGAAGTATCCTCATGCTAGTGCTCCCGCAACGTGGGAAGGTGCGCCTTAATCCGCGAAGAGCACCTCTTGCCACCGAGTTGTAGCTTTCTAATACCGATACGCCGCATTTTCCCTGATTTGCCCAGATTTGACACGTATCTGGGGGCTCCGACGGAAAGCTGAGATGACGATCTTCGCCGCAGCCGCGTTATCGACTGAACTTTTTCGTGCATGAGGTGCACGGGTATGGTCAGGAAACTCCCCGGGTTTTCAGAGATTGGAATTGACTAGGTCGGGATGGGACAGATGCTGGCGATGACCTGTTTCAGCGGCCTGTGTGATCGCCTCGAGCACCCGGTGACGATCGAGCGCTACCGCGAAGCCCGGCACATCGGCGGTTCCATCGCGGAGGTCGGCGGCGAACTGGGCGTAGAGGCGGGCGACACCAGCCGCGGGTGCGTCGAGTTGCAGGTCGGGAGCCGCATATGCGGGCGGGACCTGTAGCCGCTGGACAGGCTCGCTGCCGCGGCGCAAAGTGATGGTCACATCGCCGAAGTGGATGTAGCCCGATGCCGTCTCGACGCGCAGACTGCCTTCGGTGCCTTGGATCTCCCACACCATCGCCGAGCCGGCGGACTGCCCGGCACTGTAGTGCAGCGAAGTGACGATCCCGCCTTCGAGAACGCCGGCGACGACGATCTCGTCCGGCGCGTCCTTCGGGAGGGACGTGCCATCCGAGAGGCGGACACCGTCGCCTCGCTGATTGGCGACGACGGCGGACAGGCTCTCAAATGCGCCGAGTACGTGCGCGAGCGGTTGGAGCGCGTGGCCGAGCATGATGCTTAGAAGCGTGGCGCCATTCTCTGCGCGAGCCATGTACTCGAACGGCGGGTCATATCGGCCGAGCCACATGGCGTCGGTCAAATGCGCTCGGATGCTCGTACTGAGCGGCATGCCGATCACGCCCTGCCGGACGAGGTCGCGAAGGTAGCGGATCGGCGGGTGCAGGCCGCCCTGCAACCCAACAGCCGTCCGCAGCCGCCGTTCGCGGGCAAACCCCTCCAGCGCTTCCGCTTCCGATAGGTTTCGCGCGAGCGGCCATTCGCAATAGACCATCTTGCCCGCGGCGAGCGCGTCGGAAACGATCTGCTTGTGCTCCGGCACCTTAACCGCAACCACCACCAAGTCGACCTCCGGTCGCAGGACCAGCGCCTGGTGTGTGTCAAAGGCAAGATCGGCGCCCAGTCGGCTAGCGGTCGCTTTCGCACTCTCCATACGAGTCGTGCTGACAGCGCGGATCTGGAACGCATCGAGCGCCCGCAGCGCCGGGACGTGAGCAATTCCGCCCCAGCCTCGATCAGCACTGGCGCCGACGATGCCGACGCCGATCCGGGTGTTTGCTGAATTTGTCATGTAGGCGTGCTCCTGTCTGGTGCAACCCGGGCAATGCTCGCCGCGCTGCTTCACCATGGTTTCGTTTCCGGACAAATGCTGGGCGCATAGCGGGTGACCAATCATTGCCGTTCGCGTTGCGGCTGCGTGGGTTTGAGCCCAAGTAACGCAAACGCAGGGAATTAAACGTGAGTCCAATGGGCCTCGAGTTCGCGCGCGACATCGGCCGGACGCTCTATCATCGGCCAATGTGAGCTGCGCAGCTTCACGACGGCGCGTGCGCGTGTGGCATTGCCGAGCTCGTCGGCGAAGCGGTGCGGCAAAAACGGATCGTCCATGCCCCAGATCACCAGCGCTGGCGCGGTCATGCTGCTCAAACCCGGCTTCCACTCCGCGCCGACCTCGATTGCGGAACGGTAAAGTGCGAGAATGCTTGCCCGCATAGTGGCATCGAGATGCCGAACCGATTCATCCGCCGCATCTCGCGGCATCTGCGCCTCGACGAGCTTCGCCGCAAATTCCTCGAGGTCGAGGTCCTTCATCCATTGCTCGCCTTCACCTGGCGTCTGCCAGATCTTGGCGAGATAGTGCCATGGGTATTCTGGATCGATGGGCCCGCTGATTCCGGTCCAGGTTCGCACCAGATCGGGGCGGATCGACGCGAGGCGCCCTGTCAGCAGGCAGCCCCAGTCATGGCCGACCAGGTCCACGGGTTCGCCGATCTGCTCGACCTGCTTGATCAACGAGTCGAGATACTCCTCCTTGGTCGAGGCGAAACCTGATGGCAGCGGCGTGCCAAAGCCCGGGAGATCGAGTGCGACGATATCGGTGCGCGCCAGATGTGAGCGGACGGGATCCCAGAGGCGATGAGTGTCAGGAACACCGTGAACGAGGACTGCCGGCATGAATATCTCCTTGTTGAGCGTTGCGCCTTGTTGAACGTTGTTAGGAAGCTAATCGCCTCGATCGCGTTGCAGTAGCTGGCAGACATGAAACATGGGGTTGCTGTTTGAGGAACCCAGGCGAACGACAGCCATGTAACCCGCAAGGATCACGAGCCGCGACTGTTCGGCGCATTCAGAAGCCAGCCCGGATACTCGACCGGCAGGCGGCTGACGGAATCGAGACGCGCCATGTCGTCCGGCTCAAGCTGGACCTCTGTGGCCTGAACATTCTCCCGCAGCTGCTCGACCCGTTTGGCGCCGATGATGACGGTCGACACCACCGGCTGTTTGAGGAGCCACGCGATCGCCACCTGCGCGGGACTGCGATCATGCTTGCGGGCAACGTCCCTGAGGACGCGGATCAGCGGCTCACCCCGGACGCGGTCGATCGGCGGGAAGTCGAGTTCGGTCTGCCGTGCACCTTCGGGGTTTCCGCCGTCGGCGTACTTTCCGGTCAGATAGCCTCCGGCGAGCGGGCTCCATACCATCAGGCCCACCTGCTCGGAGGCGAGGAGCGGCACGATCTCGCGCTCCACGTCCCGGCCGACGAGCGTGTAATAAGCCTGCAGCGAGGTGATCGGCCCCAGATTTCGCGCGCGCGCAATGCCGATCGCCTTCATGATCTGCCAGGCGGCCCAGTTTGACAGCCCGATGTAGCGAACATCGCCTGCACGAACGAGGGTGTCGAGCGCCTCCAGCGTTTCCTCCATCGGGGTCGCCGGGTCGAAGGCATGAATCTGGTAGAGATCGATATGGTCGATCCCCAATCGGCGCAGACTGGCGCGGCACTCGCTCAGGATGTGAAGCCGAGACGCACCGCCTCGGTTCGGTCCATCGCCCATGGACGACGCCACCTTCGTCGCGACAACCACATCGTCCCGCGCCACGCCCAAACTTTTGAGCGATCGGCCCAGGATCTCCTCGCTCCGGCCATGCGCATAGATGTTGGCCGTATCGAAGAGGTTGACGCCCGCATCCAGCGCGGCGCCGATCAGCGCATCCGCATCGTCCTGCCCCAGTTTTCCGACCTGTCCCCACAGACCGTCCGATCCCCCGAAGGTCATCGCACCGAAGCAGAGCTCGGACACGAACAGTCCGCTGCTGCCAAGCTTGCGCATCCGCGTACCACATCTCCTTGTCTTGACGGCCCGGCGCGTAGAACGTGACGCCGGGTCCCGTTTGAAAATCAGGTCAGCCGAGATCGCGCTGCCGCTCGCCCGTCCGGGCCGCGCGCTCCACCGCAGCAACCAGGCGGCTGTTGCGAAGCGCGTGATCGAACCCCGGCGTCTTGTAAGTGCCCGCGATCAGGTCACGCGCGAGCGAGGCGTAGACTTCCCCGACGTTGATCGCGGCGCCTGCCCAAAAATCCGCGGCGGTCGGACCCACGCCTGTCGCGATCGGCGTGTCGGGTGGTGTGAACGCGACGGTCGCCGTGAGCCTGAGATCGCCGACCTGTGCACCGGCGAGGTGATTGCCGGTCAGGGTCAGCCGTCCCTCGGTTCCACGAATTTCGAAAGTGAAGTGCGCGTCTTCGGCCGGAACGCCGGCGAGCACCTGGGCCGATACCGGCGCTCCGCTCGAGGTCTTGGCGATCAGGTCAAGATGATCCGGGATCTCGCGGGCCGAGATATCCCCGGTATCGACGACCTCGATCTCCGGCCAGAGTAGCGTGACGCGGGCGTCGACCTCGGTGATGTCACCCAGAACAGCTTCGATCACATCGAGAACATGGGCGCTCGTGATCGTCATGAAACTCGCGCCCGACGCGGCCTTGTTGAAATAGTCGTAGTTGCTCGTCGTCTGGGGCCCGTAGCCGAACGTCGTCGCGTCGATGCGGGCCGACAGCAGACGTCCAAGCTTGCCGGAAGCGACCAGTTCCGCGGCGCGGCGCACAGCCGGATTGTGGCGGCCCTGCAATCCGATCGCGGTATGAAGCGACTTGGACGCGGCCGCCATCGCCTCGGTTTCCGCTAAGGTCGCTCCGAGCGGTGACTCTGAATAGACCGCCTTACCCGCTTTCAGCGCCGCCATTACCAGGTCATGGTGCGCCGGAACCTTCACCGCGACGGTTACGACGTCGATGCTTTCGTCCCGAATGAGCTCATAGGGATCCGCGTACCAGCGTTCGGCTCCGAACGCCTCGGCCGCAGCCCTCGCGCTATCTTCCCGGCGTGTCGCCACGCCTGCCAGCACCAGCGATGGCTGCGCCGCAAGCGCGGGGACGTGTGATGCGCCAGCCCAGCTCGCCTGCGTATCTGCACCGATGATCCCGACACGAAACTTCCTGTCCGTCATGATTATGCTCCAGCATTGATATTCGAGCGCTCATTGGCGCTGTCGCCGGGCATTTAAACTGGCGGAATCGATATCTTGAAATCGATATCTGATATGCACCATCATCCATCGCGTGGATGGTTCGCTGTGGGGCCGCCTCAGTAATATTGCTGTCGGAGGTCGGCGCAGACCTGTTCGGAACCTTGCCACACTTGCGGGAAGGCGCCGGAAAGGCAGCTGCGGAGCCAGCGCTGCGCCGGATGCGCGTCGTTGCGGCGATGCCAATTCAGGACGAACGGCACGGGGTTCAGTCGCAGCGGAAAGTCCCGCACCGTGAGTCGCTCCGAACAGCCCGATTGCCTGACGACGCTCTCCAGAACGGTTGCGACCATGTCGGAAGCCGCGACCAGTTCCGGCGCGCTCGCCATATGCTGAACCGTGACTGCGACGCGGCGCTTCAGGCCCTTGGTGGCGAGCGCGGCGTCGGCCACGTCCAGCCCTTCGTTTTCCGGCGAGACGAGGATGTGGGGCAGCGACAGGAACCGTTCCATGTCGAGCGGCTGGTTCGCCGCAGGATGATCCCTGCGCAGGATGCACACGAAGCGTTCCTGAAACAAACGGGCACTCAGGATTCGGCCGGTCTCGACCGGCGGAAGTCCGACTGCCATGTCAACCTCGCCGGCGTCCAGCATGCGCGTAGCCTCGTCCCGGCTGGCATAGTCGCGAACTCGAAGGTCAACCGACGGCGCACGGTCGGCGAGAATCCGGATCAGAGGCGGAAGAACCACGCTTTCGGTATGCCCCGAGAGCCCCAGCGAGAACGTCATCGCCGCAGCAGACGGATCGAACTCTTGCGTGAATTCCAGCGTTTGCTGAATGTTGCGCAGTGCCAGCGAGATCGGCTCCGCCAACTCCAGCGCGCGTGGTGTGGGCTGGAGGCCGTTGGGTCCCCTGACGAACAATTCGTCCCGCAACAATGCCCGCAAACGATTGAGCGCGGCGCTCATCGCCGGTTGCGTGCGTCCGATACGCTGGCCGGCACGCGTGACGTTCCGCTCGGCGATCAACGCGTCGAGCGCCACGAGCAAGTTCAGGTCGATGCCGTGTAAATCCATCATGTGGATGTATAACCGAACGTGCTATCAGCGACAAGCATGGGGCTGCCTATCAGACGGTCAGGACAGGAAGGCCCGTCAGCGCCGGTTCTCCATGTCGGCGTGCGCTGTACCGATCTGGTCGAAGCGATAGCGGACGACTTCGAGATCGCTGAAAAGATCTGCCCGGACCGCGTCCCAGAGCTGTTCCGTAGCGACCGCGACGGTTCCGCCATGCACATACTGCGGGGTTCCGCCGGCACGGATCTGGATGCCGCGCGACGCCATCTGCTCGGTCGCTGCCGTAGGCTGCCCCGACGCAGCGCCGATCGCCGCGATCACGCCGCCATCGCGCACGGCGGCACCGCCCACCGGAAAGGTCGCTTTCCCGACAAAATCATAGACCACATCGACACCGGCCTGCGCGATCGCGCGGATCTTGGTGGACAGCTCCGGGTCGCTTGCAAGAAACGCGTGGGTTGCGCCCGCCTCGACTTTGGCGAGCTTCTCAGGCGACCCAGCCACGCCGATTACCGTCGCGCCGAGCGCACGCGCCCAACGCGAAAGAATTGAACCGACACTGCCCGATGCGCCGAGCACGAGGATGACGTCGCCGGCGGTGAGCCGGTGCAGCGCATACAGCCCCATCCACGCGGTCAGGCCCTTCGCTAGGAACGTTGCCCCGACCTCGTTGGAGATGTCATAGGGCAGCCGGACCAGATTCTCTGCGGGTTTCAGTGACGCTGTGGCGTAGGCTCCCTCGACGAAGAAATAGGCGGCGCGGTCGCCCCGTTCGAACCCCGTCACGCCCGGTCCGACAGCGTCGATCACACCCGCCGCCTCGAAGCCCAGCGTGGCGGGCAGGCGCATCTGGAAGAGCCTGGTGCGCACCATCACGTCGACATAGTTGATGCCGATCGCATCCTGGACCAGTCGCACCTGACCCGCCCCGGGTGATCCGACGTCCGTCTCGACAATCTTGAGAACGGCGGGCGTGCCGATCGACTACTTTTCGACTCTTCTGCTAACCCTTTTCCTTGGAGGGTGCCGCACGACAATCGCGGCGCGACGAAACGTTCCTACGCAGGGGCGACCGGCCGCATCGTGCCGGCATGAGGGAACTTGCCCTGACGGTAGCGGCATAGTAGCCGGCGAGCTCACTCGCCGATCCCGCAATGAACGGCCCTTGCGCTACCACCTCGATGCTCTGTGGCTGCCCGGCGTAAAGCAGCACCCGCGCGCCGCGATCACGTGCGCGCATCGTGAGCGAGCTCGTGCCATCGCCCACCGGCGTGGTGCCCACCGAGCCTGTGGTCAGCTGCTCGCTGGTGACGCCAGCCTCCACCTCGCCATCGATCAAGACGACGAAGGCGTTGTAGGAGGCGGGCAATTGCGGCGCGAAGGCGGCTCCTGCTTCCATATGAACGTCGATCAAGGTGACAGGCACCGCGTTCAAGGTCGGCGCTGCCGCATCCTCCAGCTGGCCGCTGTAGACTATCGCCGTGACCCCCGGCTCAGCGTGCACCGGCATATCGGCACGGCGCAGGACCTGCACCCGGGGGCGCATGTTGCGCTGCGCTTCCGGCAGGATCAGCCAGAGCTGGAACAGACGCATCCCCGTCGAGACCACCGCATTCTCCGAGTGGACGATGCCGCTGCCCGCAGTCATCCACTCCACATCGCCTTCCTCCAGCCGGCCTCCGGTATCCTCCATCGTGCCTTTGAGCATGAAGGTCACTGTTTCGAGGCCGGCATGGGGATGTGCACCGCCGAAACGTCCCTCCAGTGTGATGTTGTCGTCGGCCATCAGGAAGAACGGATCGGTCGAGGCAAGGTCGCCGGGCGCGATCACCAATGCGGCCTTGTGCCGCTCGCCGTCGAAGCCCGGGCCGAGTGGAGGTATGCTTGTGACGCGGTCAATCGATCTCTGCAGCATAATTCTGGTCCTTCTCGTAACTTGGAACCGAGTTCGCCGCGATCGGCGCCACCTCGGCATCATCGCCAATCATCTCGGATCGGACCGGCCTCAATCAAGATAGGGGTTCGAGAACCCAGTGTTGCGCAACGAGGAACCCAAAGATGCGTGAAGAAATGCAACCGATCGGCTAGGGGGATGGACTGAGTTCAGAGTCCTGAGATGATCGAAACGTATTGCTACAGGTCGCCGAAGGAAGGCCGGCCTGATTCTGTGCTCGCGCTTTGGAGAGCCGTGTAATATTTATCTGCCAATTGTTGACCGCGGATCGACCCTCTCCACTTACTGCCTCTTGAGCTCGAGGATGACCATCGCGCCAGTAAGGGTCGCCGAAGCCGTATAAAGGATTGCGCCAGTCGAGCCGAAGCCCTCGAAATCCATGGGGGCGTCGAAGCGAATTTTGGATTTCGCTCCGGCATATTTCAGGATGTGAAACCACCATCAGCCCGGATGTCGGCACCCGTTACAAATGAAGCCTCTGGACTTGCAAGGAATGCGACAACGCTCGCAATTTCCTGAGGCTTTCCATAGCGGCCCACCGCGATACGCGAGATTTGCATAGCGGCAAACTCGCCATCAACAGGATTCATATCAGTGTCGGTTGGGCCCGGATGCACTGTGTTGACTGTGATGCCGCGTGGCCCGAGGTCATGAGCCAGGCTTCGGTTGAAGCCGGCGACAGCGCCCTTGGTGAGACCATACGCTGACAGGCCAGGTACCCCGGCATATTTCGTGATTGAACTGCCGATCTGTATGATCCGGCCGCCATCCTTCATATGACGTACGGCTTCCTGCGTAGCAACGAAAACGCCTGTTACGTTGACCGCGAGCATTGCCTGGTAGTCATCGAATGCGATTTCGTCGATCGGACCGGCGAAGGCGATCCCTGCATTATTTACAAGAATGTCGAGGCCTCCGAACCTATCGACCGTCTCGGCAACGGCGGCTCGTATTGCATCCGGATTAGCGGCATCAGCTGCAATAGCCAGTGCGCGCCCCCCCGCTTTCTCAATGGCGAGGGAGACTTCCTCAGCCTTCGCGGGTGATTCGCGATAGGTGAAAGCGACCTGAGCGCCGTCGGCCGCTAAACGATGGACGATTGATGCCCCAATCGACCGTGAACCACCGGTAACGAGTGCGATCCTGCCACTTAATGGCAAGGTTCGCGAAAAGGATTCCTCAGTCATAATTCACTCCGTCGAGTCCATGTATTTGGTGGAGTGATATTTGCGCAGCCCCTTCCTAAACCACTTGTGGAGAGTCGCTTGGATCACATTCAAGCGTCTTTTGAATATTGAGTAATTGATGCGGTTCCGGAGACAGCTTTTTATCCGCGGGTGGCAAAGACGTATGGGCGCTACGTGAGACTTCCGGCAAATCGAACACTCAGGCGCTCGCGACGAAAATACTCAGTGTAGAAATCGATGAATGCGCGCGTCTTTAACGGTTGAAGCACGCGGCCTGAATAGTACAGCGATATAGACCCGGCATCGGCATACCACTTCGGAAGGACTCGTTCGAGCGCTCCACTTTCCATTTGCGGAAGGACGTCGGGTACCGCCAACAGTGCGATGCCTAACCCCGCGATCGCCGCCTGCGCCATGGCCGCCGCGTCGCTCATCACGACCGTCTCGTTGAGCAGCGCACGCTCTTCGCGCCCTTGGGCGTCACGCATCATCCATTGCCGTATCCGGCCCGAATTCGAGGACCGCATCAAGATTCCGGCATGATTGGCCATATCAGCAGGGCTGATTGGCCGGCGACGTCCAGCAAAATAGGCGGGCGATGCGACCGCGATGACGTGGACCGGTGCGAGCGTCGTGGAAACGATGCCCGGATTGAGCTCAAAACCACCGCCGATCGCGGCGTCAAAGCCCTCGGCAATAAGATCGACCTTGCGGCTGTCAAAATGCCAGTCAGGCCTGATGCCTGGATAACGAGCCAGAAAGTCGGGCAATGCGGGAAGAACGTATCCCATGGCGAACGACAAACTCGTACTGATCTTCAGAACGCCGACAGGCTCACGATTCGTATGTGATGCCCCTTCGATAGCCCCCTGAAGGTGGTTTAGGCTTTCGCCAATGCCTGCCAGAAACGACTCCCCTGCCTCGGTCAGGGTCAGCTTCCGCGTTGAGCGGTGAAACAGCCGTATACCGAGGTTCCTTTCCAGCATTGCGACATTCCGGCTGACTGCGGCCGGTGTGATCGAGAGACGCCGTGCAGCCCCAGAAAAGCTGCTCGCTTCTGCACTTCGAACGAAGGCTTCAAGGTTTGCCAGTGTCTCCATGGGAATAACCTTCAAACGTTGATTGAAACTAAAACAATTCATTTATGACTTATGCTGCGTGTATTTGCCAGCCATATTCCAGCCAACAGCAGCACCGGTTTTCTGCAACGCCAACCGCATCAGGCCCAGGATGCGGCGGGAAAACCGACCGTCGCAGACAAAATTCTCACGAACCGTAAAGGAGTGGGTCATGACCGTAGGAATTATCGGAGCCGGCAATATAGGCGGTGCATTTGCCACTGCGCTCGCCAAGGCGGGAATCGAAGCCGTGATCGCAAACAGCCGAGGACCGGAAAGCCTCACGATGCTTGTTTCGAAGCTAGGCAGCACGGTCCGAGCTGGAAGCCTGCAAGAGGCCGCGGCGCAAGACATCGTTCTCGTGGCGGTCCCGTGGTCAAAGATACCTGGTGCGCTCGCCGGTTTGAACTTCGACGGCAAGATCGTAATTGATGCCAACAACTCTATCGAAGCGCCGCTTTACCGGCCGGCGGACCTTGGCGGCCGCACCTCTACGGATATCTTTACCGCCCTCGTGCCAGGCGCGCGCGTCGTCAAAGCGTTCAACCACCTGACACCAAAGCAACTGTCGGGCGACCCCCGCTCTGAAGGAGGCAGGCGCGTCCTGTTTTACTCGGGCAACGATATGAGGGCGAAGGCTGAGGTCGCCGCCATCATTGATCGCCTCGGCTTCTTCGGGATCGATCTCGGCGGCCTCGCGGTCGGCAGCCAGCTGGTTCAGTTCCCCGGCGGCCCGCTGCCCGCTCTCAACCTCGTCAAGTTCGATTGAACATCGCTGCGCTCCTTCCTCTGCAATCGGAACGCCGCGCGCCATCTGGAACACGGAGACAAGATCATGACAAGATTCGTTCAAATGCAGTCGGCCGGCGGACCGTCGGTCTTACAAGTCATCGAGAAAGACCTGCGCGCGCCTCGTGCCGGCGAGGTCAGACTCATTCAAGATGCGATCGGCCTCAACTTCGTCGATACGATGGTACGAAAAGGTCAGTATCCGATGGCGTTGCCGGCGGTCCCAGGTTTTGAAGCGGCCGGGACGATCACCGAGGTCGGATCCGGCGTCGAGGGGCTGTCGGTCGGCGACCGGGTCGCTTACTTCTTTTCGGAAGGCGCGTATGCCACCGAGAGGATCATTCCGACCGGGCCGCTCATCCGGCTGCCCGCCGATATCTCGAACGAGATCGCGGCGACCTTTTTGGCAAAGGGTGCGACGGCCTGGATGGGGATGCGTGGTCTCCACGATCTCAAACCCACCGACACGGTGCTGGTACTTGGGGCATCGGGAAGCGTGGGTGCTATCCTGTCTCGCTGGGCGAAGTCGCTGGGCGCAACCGTGATTGGCGTCGCCGGATCGCCGGATAAGCTCGACAAGGTCGCGGCCGGTGCTACTCACGCCTTCCACGCTGGCGAGCCAGATATCGCCGCCAAGATCCGTGCGATCGCACCTGACGGTGTCGACGTCGTTTATGATCTGGTCGGCCTGGCGACCTTCTCGTTGGGTGTGTCAAGCGTCCGCGATGGTGGTGTAATTGCCGCGATCGGAGCCGCGACGGGTCAGTCAGCGCCGGCCTCTGATGTTGTGCGACGAGGCATCGATGTCCGCAGCGGCGGTGCCCCGCAATACGTCCGGGGACCGACAGTCGAGATCGCGACCTCTCAGCTATGGGATGCGCTGCGCTCAGGCATCTTCAGTGATCTCGAAACCGCACGCTATCCGTTCGACGAGATAGCCCGCGCGCATGACGACATGGACAACCGCCGCTTGAGCGGTCTCCCGGTCCTGATCGCGTAATCCGAAAATAATCGTACGGCGGCAGGCCGCACGGACGCCCGCCGCAAGGCGGCCGGGCGAACATTTCCCCTGTCGATAAAGAAAGGAATAAATCGATGAGTGAACTAGCAGGTAAACGTGCGCTTGTGACTGGTGCGTCTCGCGGCATCGGAGCCGCGATCGCAATCGCACTGGCCGAAAAAGGCGCCGACGTAGCGATCACGTATGAACGCGCCGCTGATCGGGCAGCGCAAGTTGTCGCAACGATCGAAGGCAAAGGGCGCAAAGCGTTGGCTATCCAGGCTGACAGCATGGACCCCAATGCGGTCAAGCGGTCGGTTGATGAGGCGGCGCAGGCGTTGGGCGGCCTCGACATCTTGGTGAACAATGCGGCTATCGCGATCTACAAGGATGTGGCGGATTTCACCGTCGCCGAGATCGACGCCCTCTTCGCCGTCAACGCTCGCTCCCCGATCCTGGCATCGCAGGCCGCGATGCCGTATCTCGGCCAAGGCGGCCGTATCGTCACAATCGGTTCCGCAGGCGCAGAACGCATTGTCGGACCATCGACGGTTTATTCGATGACTAAATCGGCACTCCAATCATTTACCCGCGGTCTGGCGCGAGAACTTGGCCCGCGTGACATTACCGTCAACCTCATTCAGCCGGGATCAACCAACACGGAAATGAACCCGGCCGAGGGCGAGTTCGGAGATTTCCAGCGTGCTCTGATTCCGCTCGGCCGGTACGGCGAGCCGGAGGATGTCGCGGCTGCAGTGGCATTCCTCGCATCTGGTGCGGCCCGGCAAATCACCGGAACCATCCTGACAGTTGATGGCGGCACGCTGACCTAAACACACGCCAGCGGGCCCGTGACTTTTAACATAGGAGAGTGGGAGCAAACTAGATACTACCCCTACTAGCTCTCCACTCTCATTTCACTTTGCACCATCATCAAATAGCGTGTTCGAACGGCGTCTAGGTCGCGGGTCTTTTAGGAGCGGACCGGCTCGTCGCGCGGGGCATCGCGCCACAGCGGCGGTTCTGACCTACGCAAAATAGACACCGCTGGCTCTTCTTCGACTGGGTTGTCGGTCGATTTGGGCTTCAACCGTACTGGGATCGTGGACTGGAAAGCGTCCGCGATGACCATGGATGATGCATGCCTGCCGCCGGCAAAAAGCTCATATCCGGCTAACATGTCTGCGCCCGCCGACGCTGTGGGTGTCAACGGTATTGCCTTCGGTAGCGCAATCGTCAGTGGCGTTTCTTTGTTTCAGCTTCCTCATATCCTAGCCTCGTTCGGGGTCAAATCCTTTCGATGAACTACGTGATTGCAGACTCATGACCCAGTTTCGCGACTTCCTAGATGATAAACCCCATGACTTTCCGGAGCATCAGCGGCCTGCTGTCGCCGGTTCGCCCGCAACCCCCTCGCACGATCCGGCGACCAGGCTCGCCCACATCCTGGTCGCGGTGCTGGTGGGAACGACGGCGGGCCTCGGCAGCGCGCTGGTGAGCGTCAACACTGCTCAACTGCAACAGGTTCTGAGCTTGAGTGTCGAACAGGCGGCGTGGCTGACGACCAGCCATGTCATGACCGCCGTTTCGGCCAATCTGCTGCTGATCAAGATTCGCCAGCAATATGGCCTGCGCCACTTCGCCCTGACTTCGCTCGGCCTCTACGCTGCACTCGCGCTCGCTCATCTGCTAGTTTCAGACCACGACACCGTATTGTTGCTGCGCGCCGCCAGCGGGTTCGTCTCCGTCGCGCTCATCCCACTTTGCCTCTTCCATATGATGCAGGCCTTTCCCGAGAGATGGCGTTTCCGAGGACTGGTGCTCGGCATCGGCGTGACGCAGTGCGCAGTTCCGTTGGCACGGCTCCTCTCGCCATCATTGCTCGCCAGCCAGGGATGGCGTTCGCTTTTCCTGCTCGAAGCCGGTCTGGCCCTGCTGTCGCTCGCCGCCGTGGGGCTGCTGCGTCTGCCGCCGGCCGAGCGGGCTCGGGTTTTCCGGCCGATCGACCTGCTGACCTTCGTGCTGATGGGCGGCGGGCTGGCGTTGGTCGCGGCCATGCTGGGGCTCGGCCGCTGGGAAGGATGGCTCCAGGCGCCGTGGATAATTGTCTCGCTTATCGTCGCCATCGGCGCCTTGCTGACGGCTGGCGCGATCGAAATCCGTCGCACGACGCCGCTGCTCAATCTGCGTTGGCTTGGGCGCGGCGACGTCGCGCGGTTCGCCGTGGCCGTTTTCCTGGCGCGGATCGTTTTGGCCGAACAGGATGTCGCGATGGTGGCGGTGCGGTCGCTTGGCGGCACATCGCGTGAACTCTTCACGCTTTCGGCCGTCATGTTGACCGCTGCCGCCTGCGGCGTCCTCGCCAGCGCCCTCTCGATCAACGTCGAGAAGCTTGCGCGGCCGATGATGCTGGCCATCGGGGTCGTGGCGATCGCGGCCTTTGGTGAGAGCACCTCCGCGAATCCGCATGATCTGTGGCGCTTCTATGTGTCGCAGGCGGGGATCGCGTTCGCGGGGACGTTCTTCCTGGGGCCAGCGCTGCTGCTCGGCATCACCAACGCACTCCAGTATGGCAGCAGGGAATTGATCAGCTTCATCGTGCTGTTCGGCGTCGTCAACGCACTCGGCGCGCTTGCTGGACCTGCTCTGCTGGGAAGCTACATGGACGGGCGCGTGGCAGCTGGCGCCGCTCCGCTCACGGCGCAATCGGATACGCTCCGTCTCGCGGCCGTACTGGCGGCGCTCACGACGGCATATCTGGCGGTTATCCTCGCTTTACGCATCCGGCGGAAGATGGCGGAACTGCGGATTCAGCGCAGCGCCAACACAGTCGATCAACCCGCGGCCGCGGGCGGCCCCCATGGTGCATCGAGTGATGGCGGCTGGCAGCCGCCGCGCCCCGGCCGAGGTGTTGCTGCCGCACTGGCCGCGATGTTGATTGGTGGTGCCATGCTGGTTCTGGTGGCCTGGAGATTGCCATGACCCGGCGAGTGACTCAGATTTCCCGGTCGAACTTCTCGTAAAGGAAATCCACCAATGCCCGCACACGCGCGATACCGGCGCGCGCGGGCGGCATGAAGATCTGCAGATCACCCCCTTCGTGCGGAAAATCGGGCAGGACCGCTTCGAGTTCGCCTTGCTCCAAAAGGCCTTCGACCATGAACCGCGGAACAAGTACAACCCCCAGACCTGCACGCGCAGCGGCCAGGAGCATCTGCCCGTTATCGGTGCAGAACCGAGAATTCATGCGCACGTGCTCCCAGCCTTCGCGGCCCTGAAAGCGCCAACGGCCGGGATCCAGCGCGTAGAGAATGGTGTCGTGCGCCGCCAGGTCAGCGGGGACCGCAGGGCGCCCGCGCGCATCGAGATAGGCCGGGCTGGCTACCACTACCCAGCGAACCTTGGCAAACTTGCGGGTGATGAGAATCGAGTCCGGAACGGCGCCGGGCCAGATCGCAAGGTCATACGCCTCGGCGATCATATCCACCTGACGATCGGTAAAGCGAACATCGAACTGGATAAGCGGATAAAGTAGCGCGAATTCCGCCAGCAGCGGCGCCAGCAGAAACTGGCCGAACGCAGCCGGAACCTGGATTCGCAGTTGGCCAGAAATCTCGCTGGTCGACTTGCTGACGACCTCCTGCGCCGATTCTAGTTGCAATAGGCCTGCGGCCGCATGCGCATGATACTCGCGACCAATATCCGTCAACCTCGTGCCCCTCGGGGTGCGGGTCAGCAACTGAGCACCAAGAACAGCCTCGAGGCGGCTGACGCGTCGGCTCACGATAGATTTGACGATACCTAGGCGCGCGGCAGCATTTGCAATGCTTCCGGTTTCCACCACTCGGATGAATGCGATCACGTCCAACAAGTCAACGGGCCCGGGTTCCGGCATCAGCAACTCCACGTTTCTGCCTTGGCGGCTACTGCAACACTACAGGATCGGTATTCTCGAGGAAAGGGCAGCGGAAACAACATCCGCCTCTCTTGCAATCGAACTCCCTGGAGGCCGCCGATGACAAGCTCGCGAAACTCTGAAGCAGCGAACATTCCCCGCGATCCGCATGGGCAGAGCACGATCACGCGTGCTCGCGCAGCCGTGGTCGAGCGAAAGGATGCACCCTTCGTGATGCAGGATGTGACACTTGAAGCGCCCCGGCCAGACGAGGTGCTCGTCCGCATGGTCGCAACGGGGATCTGCGCGACCGATGCCCATGTCCGGCAACAGCTGATGCCGACGCCACTGCCGGCTATCCTCGGCCACGAGGGCGCGGGCATCGTCGTGCGTACCGGAGTATCGGTCGTCCACATCAAGCCTGGCGACCACGTCGTACTCTCCTACCACTCCTGCGGACAGTGCAAGCCCTGCCTCTCGTCTCACGCCGCGTATTGCGAGAAAGTGTGGGAGGCTAACTTTGCGGGTGCGAGGTTGGATGGCTCCATCGGTGTCGAGCGGAACGGGGCGGACGACCTGCACGCCCATTTCTTCGGCCAATCGTCTTTCGCATCCTATGCGCTTGCGCATCAGCGCAACACCATCAAGGTGCCCAGCGACATTCCGCTGGACATCCTGGGGCCGCTCGGCTGCGGCTTCCAGACCGGCGCCGGTGCAATCCTGAAGGCGATGAAGGTTCCGGTCGGCGCCACGGTCGCCGTCTTCGGCGTCGGCGCGGTCGGCCTTGCCGCGATCATGGCCGCCAAGGTCGCTGACGCGGCGACGGTCATTGCCATCGACGTGAATGCGGAACGCCTGGAGCTCGCCAGGGAGCTTGGCGCGACCCACGCCGTCAACGCGGTCGGCCAGGCGGACGTATCCGCCGCGATCCGGCAAATCGAGCCGAGGGGCGTCGAGTTCGTCCTAGACACCAGCGGGCGCGCCGCCAATCTCGATGCGGGGGTTGGTACCCTCGCGCCGATGGGGCATTTCGGCTTCGTCGCCTTCAACGCCCATTCGGGCGCGATGGTGGACGCATCGCGTCTGACAGTCGGGCAGACGCTCCAGGGTATCATTCAAGGCGATGCCGTGTCGGCGCTGATGATCCCCGAACTGATCGGCCTCTACCGCACGGGCCGGTTCCCGTTCGACCGCCTGATCACCTTCTACGACTTCGCGGACATCAACCAGGCGTTCGAAGACGTCGCCGCCGGTCGCGTCATCAAGGCGGTCCTCCGGTTCGACGCCACGGACGCCTGAGCGTCCCGCGCGACTCCCAATTCATCAGCAAAGGAAGCGGATCATGTGCAACAACCATCAGAAAGCCATCAATGCCAGCGATACGCCGGCGTTCTTCGCGATCGACAATTACGGCTTTCCCGAGGCGGGTGAACATCCGGCCGATCCCCCGAACTACTATCCATCCTATTTCACCAGCGAGCGCTTCCAGAAGCTGGGCTACCATGTCGAGGAGTTGCGCGGCGGCTTCTACTGGGTCACCAGCGGCGGCTATGACGCGGCGTTCGTGGTGACGGACGACGGCGTGATCGCGATCGACGCCCCGCCGACGATCGGCGAGAACATGCTCGCAGCGATCGAGGATGTCACCGACAAGCCCGTGACACATGTCATCTACAGCCACTGGCACACCGATCACATCGGCGCCGCCTCCGTGTTCGGGCCGAACGTCGAGATCGTCGCTCACCAGATCACCAAGGAACTGCTCGAGCGCTTTCCTGATCCGAACCGTCCGATCCCGACCCTAACCTTCGACAAGGAACACACGCTGACGGTCGGCGGCGTGACGCTGGAGCTGTCGTACAAGGGCGAGAACCACTGCCCCGGCAACATCTTCATCTACGCGCCGGCGCAGAAGGTGCTGACCGTCATCGACATCATCAGCCCCGGCAGCGCCACCTTCATGCACTGCGACGCTTCGCAGAATATAACCGGCTGGTATCAGGCCCAGGAACAGCTCCTCGAGTTCGACTTCGACTTCCTCGTCGCCGGCCACCACATGAAGTACGGCACGCCCGAGACGGTCAAGGCGTCGATTGAGTATTTCGCCGACGTCCTTGATGGCGCGCAGGCGGCCGTCGATCGATTCTCGAGGTCGGATGCCCTGATCAGCATCTTGGACGGCGCCGGCTGGGACAAAGTGTTCGTCGGCACCGAGAACTGGATCAACTCGATGGCGAACTACGCCACCAAATATGTACTCGAGAAGCGCAGCAGCAACGGCCAGCTCTGGTCGGAACGGCTCGCCGGCGTGACCACACAGACAAAGTATCACGCCTACACGGTGCTCGAATCGATCCGGCTTGAACGCCCGCGTCCCAACTATCGCCTGCGCGGCGAAAACGCTCCGCCGTTCCTGACCTGATCCCCGACGCCCTCTGCGACCGCTGAAGCAAGGTCGCAGCGGGCGCAAGCACGAGCAGTAGCGCTCTAGCAACACCAGTCCATTCACGGCGGTGGAGGGACGGTCATGTCATGCAGCTATCTGAGGACTTTCAGATGAAGACATATTCGGCCAAGAATTGGATCAATGGCGCGTTCGTTTCGTCGGCGAGCCTCGGCATCTCCATCAATCCGGCGACCTACGAACGCATCGGCGATTATCCGGATGATGGCGGCGCGGCTGCAGGGTCCGCCATCGACGCCGCGAGCCGCGCCTTTCGAGGCACGGCCTGGGCACATGATGTCGAACTGCGAGCCAAAGTGCTCGACCAGATGGCTTTGGCGATCGAGCGGAACCGCGATCCACTGATAGACATCCTCTCGCTCGAGAATGGAAAGGTTCGGGGCGAAGCCGCACTTGAGGTTGACGGCGCCCCGAGCAAGCTGCGCTACTGGGCGGCGATGGCGCGAACCGAAGCGGGTCGCGCCGTGCAACCGCGACCGGGAAGCCTTTCGATCGTCCTGCGGCAGCCGATGGGCGTAGCGGGGGTCATCGTTCCCTGGAACTCTCCGATCATTCTGGCGACCAGATCGTTCGCGCCGGCACTTGCCGCAGGATGCGCGGTCGTCATCAAGATGCCAGGGCAGGCCGCCCAGATCGCTGGCGTGCTGGCGGAAATCCTTGCAGAAGCCTCGGACCTTCCGAACGGCGTCATCAACATTTTCGTTGAAAGTGGATCGGATGGGGCCGCGCTCCTTGTCGAAAGCGCCGACGTGCCGACGATCAGCTTCACGGGAAGCACGAAGACCGGCGTTGCGATCAGCGCGGTCGGGGCGCGCCGAATGAAACGCTTCGGACTTGAATTGGGGGGAAAGGCGCCAATGATCGTGTTCGACGACGCCGACATGGAACCCATGCTGCCCGTTTTGGAAAAGGCGCTGACGGTGTTCGCCGGCCAGTTCTGCATGACGGGCTCGCGGCTGCTCGTACAGGAAGCGGTCTACGACACCGTTCGCGATCGGCTTGCCGAGCGGCTGCGGAATGTGCGGGTCGGGCCTGCCTCTGATCCCAAAAGCGACATGGGACCGTTGATCGACAAACCCAACGTCGAGCGGGTCGACAAGATTGTCCAGGACGCGGTGAATGCCGGAGCCAAAGCGATTGTCCGCGGCGGACCGATCACCGACGGCCCGCTGGCGAATGGGGCGTTCTTTCGCCCGGCCCTGCTCGAAGTCTCGGACAACAGCCTTCCGATTGTGCAGCAGGAAACCTTCGGCCCCGTCCTCACCATCCAGCGTTTCTGCGAAGAGACCGACGCCATCGCGCTCGCCAACGACAGCGAATACGGTTTGTCCGCCAGCGTTTGGACGCGAGATCTGGACCGCGCGTTGCGGGTCGCTCAGGCGCTGGAGGTGGGCAGCGTCTTCGTGAATGATTGGGCGAAGGTCTATGACAGCACCGAAGAAGGCGGATTCAAACTTTCGGGATTGGGTAGGCTGAATGGTGTCGCCGCGCTTGACGACTTCATCGAATACAAACACGTCGCGCTGAAGCCCGGTCGGTCCGGCAATCCACATCAGGTTTCGGGAAAGTAGACCGGCCGGACGCATCGGGAAGACCCATCCTGCGCCGGCTATCCCGCTGAACCTTCATTTATGGACGGCCCGTGCCATCGCACGGACTTGCAGCTTGGGGAGGAGTCACGAAGCCGCCGCCTTAGATTGCTGGAACAGGTCCATATTGGCTTCTCCCCAAGCTGAGAGGGATAGAAGGATCGGTATGAATGTCCGGCCCCGATCAGACAAGCTGTATTCGACCTTGGGTGGCACCTGAGCATGGACTACGCGATTGATCAGTCCGTCGGCTTCCAATTCGCGCAACTGATTGGTCAAGGTCCTCTGCGTGACCCCGGACATCAAGCGCATCAACTCGTTGAAACGGACAGTACCTCTTTCCTGAAGATACCAAAGCGCAACGCATTTCCATTTTCCGTCGATCAGACTGATCGCCGCCTCTACCGCGCAACCGGGATTGCTATCCAGACTGGTGTGGCGCCGCTTGACCATAGCAGTATCCTTTTGTGCACCTAGAGTAAATTTTGTGCGTATTACATATGATGTGGGTATCCACTATTAAAGCTCTTACCATCATTGATTTTGAGAAAGGTAAGATCATGACCGACACCATGAAGGCAATCGTCCTCGAAAGGTTCGGTGGCTACGACGCATTCGCGCTGCGCGATGTGTCCGTACCGGTCGTCGGACCTCGGCAGGTCCGGGTGCGCGTTCACGCCACCGCCATTAATCCCCTGGACTATCAGATCCGACGTGGCGACTACGCCGACTACGTGCCGCTCCCCGCCATCATCGGTCACGACGTTTCCGGCGTCGTGGAAGAGAAGGGAGCCGACGTCAGCGAATTCGAGATAGGCGACGAGGTTTATTACACACCCAAAATCTTCGGCGGCCCCGGCTCATATGCGGAGCAGCACATTGCCGATGTCGATCTGGTCGCTCGCAAGCCGCACAATATCAGCCATCTGGAGGCTGCCAGTCTGACGCTGGTTGGCGGTACGATCTGGGAAGCCTTGGTCACCCGCGCCCAGCTTGCGGTCCACGAAACGATCCTGATCCACGGTGGCGCCGGCGGTGTGGGCACGGTGGCGATCCAGCTTGCCAAGGCGATGGGTGCGCGGGTCATCACGACGGCGCGCTCCAGCAACCATGAATTCGTACGTTCGCTCGGAGCGGACGAGGTAATCGACTACACCTCCGATGACTATGTCTCAGCCGTGGCGGACTTGACGCATGGGCAGGGGGTGAACGTCGTGTTCGATACCATCGGCGGCGATACCCTGACGAAAAGCCCGCTCGCCCTCGCGGATGCCGGACGGGTGGTCAGCATCGTCGACATTGCACAGCCGCAAAACCTGATCGAGGCGTGGGGCAAGAATGCCGCTTACCATTTCGTGTTCACCCGGCAGAATCGCGGCAAGCTCGACGCCCTGACAAACCTTATCGAACGCGGCCTGATCAAGCCTGTCATCGGCGCGGTGCTGCCTCTAGCTCGGGTCGGCGACGCGCATGAACTGCTCGAAGGCGGAAGCTCCCGTGGGCTTCGAGGTAAGGTGGCGATCGATGTTGTTGGCCAGACTGTCGAGCTCCCCACGCCGCGATAGATACACCGATAAGACAGCGGTATTCTCCCCAAATACCATCATTTTCGGGACGGCAGCTATCGCCCGTGCCGCCCGGAATCCGGCTGTCCGCTCGCCACCAGACCTTGCCGTTTCTCGGCCCGCCGGGCGAGATTCGAACCGCACGTGGGTGGGGCGGTACGCGTATGTCTGCTTTCGGGCCGCCTAGCGGACCATTATGCATTTCGAAAAGTCTCTCAACTCAATCTCGCTCGAGAGCGGCGATAAACATAGTTTGGTTCTGCTTCTACGCTGCGGCACGAAATAATGCGCTACGGTTTCCAGAAAGAAAAATTTCCAGCATCACATAAGAAGTCTTCGTCGATCGCAAGTAATGATTAAATCCTGCCCCCGCAACCACGCTATAGCACGCTAGACCACCCTAATCTACGATTCCTCACGACACGCTATCCTCCGGAATCGATAGGTTCAAATCAGGTTCGCACAGCTTCGGAGCGGTAGCGGCCTTGGCGTGTCTCTTGTGCCGACAATTCGTAGTATGTGGGTCGTGCGAGTGACAACCGGTTTCAGCCACGCAGCGCGGCGGCTTTGCGCCTTCGAAGCGGATATCAAAGGGTTTCGACGAGAGGTCGGCGAAGAGTTCCCGACTAGGCCGGTGGCGCTTGGAGCGGTGCCTTGCGCTCCAGCAGCAACACGGTCTCGTACGGCTGGCCCCACTTCTCCGTTGACCGAGAGAAGATCACACATGCGCTTAGCTTTTCGGTCTCCATCGTCTCTGCCGCAAGCTGCTGCATCGCTGTTCGCTGACTGTCGTGCAACTGCTCCGGAAACACGTAGAACATGACGGCGCCCTTCCGCGGCTCAGGCGGGTGGATGACGAGGGTGCTGATGTGTTTCGGGTCACGGTAGCGCTTCCGCACATTGGCGCGCAGCTTATGAAGGTTCCGCTCAACCGCCCGCTGCTCGGCCGGATCAGCGCTCGAAAGCAGGTGCATGCCAACGAGCGTCCAGCCGGGAGGCCTAGCCTGAACCAGTCGGTCAATGATGTCCCGCCACAGAGGGCGGAGCTCCATCTTCGGTTTGGGCACATTCAGCCCAGCCGCTCGCCCTTCGTAGTAACGATCAATGGGAGCAGACATGCCGGTGGGGGAGAATTCTGAGAACTTGTCGTGCAGGGCGGCGAGGTTGAATCCCGTGACTAGGTAGAGACCGAGGAAATCGAGCTCGTCTCCGAACAGGTTTAGAGACTTCTGCAAGTGGCCGCGCTCGGTCAGGTAGTGTAAGAGCAGGAGTGGATTGTCGAGAACATCGGCGATGCATCGAAGATCCGAAATCAGAAGGCTCGGCGCGAGTGCATGATCCCGGGGGACCCATCCCACCTTCTTGAAGTCCGACTCTGAAGCACTAAGCACCGAAAAGTCGTCGAGGGTGACGGAGAGGCGAACCACCCGGTCTGCCATGCCGGGGTCGATGCCGACGTCGCCCAGAATTGCAATGGCTTCCGCGTCGCCGCCACGAGCCGCCAGTATGAGTGCCTCAAGCCTCGACGACTGGACAGAGGGCTCCAGCACCATCTCGTCGAGATGCCGCTTCACACGTTCTTTGCCCCCGCGGAGCCCCGAGGGTGTAAGGCGGTGCGACTTGGCCTCGGCGATGATCACCACGTGATCAAAAAGGATGACCAGGTCGTTCTCGAACCGCTGTCCGTTCTTCTTCCACTTGAGGCCCGGCTTCAGTTCCGCTCCAGGGAGCGCCGAGCGAAACACGGCCTCGAGCTGCTGCTCCAGGTAGACTGCCCGGCGATCCTTTAGCTGTTTCTGCAGCCCCGCTTCAGCGACCAACCGGTCCATCAGCCGGTGGACATGGCTGAAGGCCATGTGTGGGAGCGGCACTACGAACCGGTCGCCCATTCGAATGGCCGGGTGATCCCACACGGGATTGTCGAGGAACAGATGCTCTGGTTTTTGATTTTCAAGGGCGCCCGGCTCGAATGCCAAAGCGTGGAGGACCGCTTGAATGATCGCTTCCGGCTTCTTCGTGAGCACCGCAATCTCGGCAATCGTAAAGGTCGCAACGTCGAGAAGCCTGAGATCGAGATGCGACATGAGCCATCCGATCATCTGCTCGCGGGTAACAGAATTTGGCAGCTCGGCCAGCATCTCGTCCGCGCTTCCTTTCAGACCGGGAACGTGCCTGAAATAGAGCTCCACTAGTTTGCGCACGGTGCGGCCGCGAAGGATTCTGCGAAGAGTATCCCAGTGCTGCTCGTTTCGGCGCTCGAACTCAGCGGTGAGCGCCGAGAGGACATCGAGCACGTCTGAGGCGCTAAACCCATGATGGGTAGATAGTGTAAGATCGAGCGAGGCGTAGAGATCGCGCGATAGCGCCACGACGTTGTCGAAGTAGCCCCAGTTTCGGACCCCGTGCGTGTGAAAGCGGATACGCTCCTGAAGGGAGAGCACGACTTGCGCCTCTTCGTCCTGGATAGCCTCGCCGTCTAGGACGCGCTGCATGAAGAACGTGTTGGATAGCTGGGGTACTGCCTTGAAGAGCCGGTCCATGACGTCGGGTGTGAGGGGTTGATTGCCCCACTCCTCAATCGGTAAAGTAAGTACCAGGGCGTGGAGGAGCTCGCCGTGATGCTGCAGGATATCCGGCAAGGCCTTGTGCTGCTCACCGCTCGGCCCCAGGCTTGCCTGCATGCCGTAGTTGAAGAACGCCGTTAACACGCCCTCCGGAAACGTCTGCCGGAGTTCTTTCTTCACGGCTTCCAGGTTGGCTGGAAACTGTTCAACAGCGGCACGTGCTGCCGATAGCATCGCCTCCTTGAACTCGGCGTGCTTCTCTGGCTCAATGCCGAACTGCTCCATTTGCAGCTTCGAGTCGGAAGCTCGAGGTCGGATCGGTCTCAGCGGCGCGGCCTTCCTCATACCAGTTCTTTCCTGATCTGACGTGTAATGGGAACCCCTTCTACACGTCCCTCATCATTAAGCACTGAATTTCGTCCCGTCTCTCGGCAAAGTCTCCACATGATGCCGACTGACAAGGACCGCTTCAGGCCCCAGTTCACGGGAGCTAGACTTTGCTGAGGATTGATCCAAAAATCCACTCTGTTTTGCAGTTCCAATTGCAGAATCATGTAGAGATGAGGGCTTAGTTTGTACTGGGTAAACCCCTGCTCTTGTCAAAACATTCGGGGCAATAATGGCTATACGTCCTCAATCATCAGAACTCACGGGAGGAAGTGGCTTCACCTTCGAGGATGGCGTTTCCGCCCAGTATCTGGCGGGGTTACTATTTGAAGGCAGTATGCCGGGCCTACCAGGACACATCATCACTCGTGTTGCTCTCCAACAGGCGGCTTTTGGTGAGCCCCTTGACGATTTGATCGTGGATGGCACCGCGAATGATGGCTCGGTTGCACGGCTAAGCTTGCAGATTAAGCGCTCGCTGAACATCGGGGCGGGCACGACGGATTTCCGCGAAATTATTGGCAATAGCTGGAAAACGCTGAAAAAAGACGGCTTCCAAATTGGTCGCGACCGGTTCGGTTTCGTTGTTGGCACCATCTCAGACGATCGTTTGCGGTCGCTGCAGACTATTTGTGAGTGGGCGCGCGCCAGTGACGATGCCACCCATTTTGCCGAGCGCTTCGCGGCTGGCGGGCTTGCGAGCAACGATCACCGCTCGATCAGACAGGCCATCGAGACAATCCTGTTGGAAGCCGGGGGGGTGTCTGTACCGATCGAAGAGCTGCAATCTCTGCTGGCGCATTTTTTGGCAATCAAATGCGATGCGCTGCACGAAGGTGCGGCGTCGTCGGTTGCCATTATCAATCAGCTGACCGCGGCGCTGTCGGATACAGACAGTGATCGTGGACATGATCTATGGGATGCTTTGCAGCAAATTGCTCATGAGCAGTCCGGACGGTCCGCGGCTTTTCAGCGTCCCAACCTGCTGACCGCATTGAAGGGACGTTTTCGCTTTCGCGGTAGCAATCGGCTTCAGTGCGATCTCCTGCTCCTCGAACGCATCGCCGCCGAATGGCCGGACGATATCGGCGACCGGATCGGCGGAGTGGCGATCACGCGTCCGAAAATCCAGGCGAAGTTAGATCGAGCGATTGCGGATCATCGATTTGTTCAGATTCAGGGGGCGCCTGGTACAGGCAAATCAGCGGTTTTCCGCCAATTCATCGAGCGTCACCGCGCATCCGGCCCGGTGCTCTTTATCAAGTCCGATCGACTGGACGGCCATAGCTGGCAGGCTTTCGCTCGATCAATCGGATTGGAATGCACGGATGCGAAAGTTCTCCTGCGCGAAATTGGCGCGTTAGGCTTGGCGTGTCTCTGTATCGACGGGATTGACCGCATCGAACCCGCGCAACGCAACGTCGTGACCGACCTTATACGCGTGATATTGGAAACGTCTGAACTTGCGGACTGGCGAATTGTTGTAACGGCTCGGGACGCGGGAATTGAGCCACTGCGCAACTGGCTACCTTCCCATCTCTTTGCATCCGACGGCGTTGGGATTGTCGAGGTTAAAGAATTTGACGACGATGAAACGCAGGCTTTGTCTGAGGCCGTGCCATCCCTGAGCCCGCTGTTATACGGCTCGGCCAATGTCAGTGCCATTGCCAGGCGGCCCTTCTTCGCGTCAGTGCTCGTCAAGGAACTCGCCGCGCCAAACTCTGACAGTTTCGCGCCTCGCTCGGAAGTTGATCTCATTGAGCGTTGGTGGGTCGGAGGAGGATATAACGCCAGTGCGGGAGATGCACGCGCGCGTCAGCGCGCCATCGTTGATCTGGCGCGGGCGGCGTGTCTGAGGTTGGGTCGACCATTTCCTTTTTCGACGTTGAAAGACTCCACCGTGGAGGCGATCGAACATCTATTAGTAGACGGCATTCTTATCGAACCGGCAGCGGGTCACCGCGTTAATTTTGCGCATGACATTTTCTTTGAGTGGGCCTGCTTCCACCTTCTGAAGGATGCAGAAGAAGACTGGATCTCACTCATCGAGCAAATCGGAGAGCCACCGGTTTTAGGCCGGGTTGTCGAACTGCTTTCGCAGGCAATTTTGACGGCCGATGATGGATGGAGAGAACGGCTCCGCGAAATCGAGGCGTCCAACCTGCGGAGCCAATGGGCAAGGGCATGGCTGCTGGGGCCGTTCTCGTCGCCGGACTTTGCAAGACATCGTGAGACGTTTGAACAAGTCGTGGTCGCAGATGAATTTAGATTGCTGCAAAAGTTGCTGGTCTGGTTTCAGGCGGAGAAGACGAAGCCAAACGAAATCGTACTCGCTGGCAATCCGGAGTTACCCGTCGCCTCAAAACAGGAGCTGATCCGAATTGCGGACCTCGTAGGCTGGCCCTCCGACATCATGATGTGGCGGCGGCTACTAGTGTGGTTGTTTTCAAAGCTCGACGGGCTGCCATTGTGGCTGGTTCCGCACATCGTCCCCGTGTTTGAAGTCTGGCAGAATGCGTTTGCCGACATTCCCAATGCTATTTCGAAGCGCCTCGTCCAACGATGCGCGAATTGGCTAGATGATCTTGAAGCTGTGCAACATCCGCCGACGTTTTCAGCCGATCTTGGCGCGTGGGAACAGGTCGGACGCAGAGACGACCTGAAAAGCCTTTCCTCCGCCATTCGGTCGATCGTCCTGAAAGCTGCGCGGTGTTATCCGGACAAGACGGAAGCATACCTGCATCGGATCATGGATACCGCTCGTATCCGCCAAGAGGTCTTTGAAGAGCTGATGCGTTTCTCTCCGGTGCTCGCTACGACGCACCCTCAATTGCTCGCCGATCTGGCGCGATCCAAAATCATGGAGGAGTTACCGGAGGATAAGCAGAAACGCTTGAAAAGGGAACGTGCGGAGCAGCTAAAGCGCATAGCTGAAATCAATGCCAAGCCAGAGTCGGAACGTACCCGCATGGACGAGATGGCTCTGATGAGCGGGCCATTCGGGTTTGACAGTTTCTCGCACCATAACTGGCAAGATCTATCCACCAGTGACGAGCATCGCGTCTTCTATCCTCCATCCCCTCTACGCGAGCCGTTTCATTCGCTGTTCCTGCACGCAGCCGACATTGCGCTGGCGCTGGTTCGGGACGTGACGAACCACGCGATCACCGCATGGCGGCAGCTTCATCACCTTGACCACCAGAGACAAGGAACACCCATACCGATAACCTTGCAATTTCCGTGGGGAGAACAGGCGTTTTGGGGAAATGAGCACGAATATATGTGGGGCAGGAGCTGGTGGGGACCGCAAGTAATCCAAAGCGCGATGTTCGCGTTGGATGCTTGGGCTTTCTCCGAACTCGAAAAGGACACCCCCGCCGAGACGATCATCGAGAGGCTACTAAACGGACATGAGAGCCTGGCACCGCTTGCGATCGCGACGGCGGTAATGACCGAAGGGAAATGTGCAACTGCGGTGACGCTGCCAATCGCCGTGAACCAAAGGCTGTGGCATCTGGATCTCAGGAGGTGGGTTGCTGAAAGTTCGAACTCACGGTCGAGTTTGATCGGATACAACGGCACGCGCACGGAACGTCCTCATATCGATGCCGTTGTCAAAAGCAGCAGCCGAGCATGCCGAAAAATTGAACTGCGCTCGATGGCGGTGCTCTTCGTATTGCATCACGATGAAGCGATCCGAAATGCCGCCCGATCTGCCATTCAGCAGTTTCCCGACAATCTTCCATACGCCTACGAAGAACAGCGTGGTGATAAGAATTTCACGCAAGGACTTAAGGAGACGGCAGAAAATTGGGCGGAGTGGGGGCGGATTGAAAATTATCGAACCCAGCAGTATCCGGATGAACAGAACCAGCGCATCATTTATCTGGAAAATCCGAAGAGTAACGAGCCGGAGGCTCTGGACGCTGCGGAACGTCACCAGGAACAGATGCAGGAACTTTCGCTGTTCAACTGGGTCACTGAGACATTTGAGAAATCAGCAATTGCGTCAGCGATGACGCTGGCTGATGCTGTCGCGATTGCCCGATCGCTGGATCATCCCGAATTGTTTCAGCAAGGCCAAGGGAATGAACCCACCGGAATGTGCGCGGGAGCCGTGGCGGGAGCGGCGGCAGCCATATTTTGTTTTTCGAACGGATCGGAGTTGCCTGAGCGAGAATGGGGGGAATTGGTTATCGAGCGAGCTTTTGAGACGCCCGAAGCCTCCGAAGGCTGGTTCTCCGGCTCGATTATTCCTTGGCATCCGCAGCTTTTTGTCGCCCGTGCACTAGCCGCGAAAATCCGTAGCGAGCCGGGCGATAGCAAGTCGATCGAGATGTTGCTGACGCTGACCGCGCATCCCCTAGAGAAGGTTTCACTAGAAGCGACACGTCAGTTGACCGCTTGTTGGGACGCGAACAAACGGCTGGCCTGGATCGGGTTCGATCTGGCGTTTCGGCTGTGCATCGGGTCGCGTAAGCGCGGGGTCCGCAGCGCATATGGCTACGATCCCGCGCACGAGATGGACGCCCGCGCTCCAATCGTGGCTGAGGTTGTACGCCTCTACTTGGATTCGTCGGATTGGCCCGAATTGACAACACCTCCTCCGGCTTGGGAACTGGCGCCCCGTCGACGTAATCGAGCCCCTTTTGACGATGATGAGGATGAGTCAGACTTCATTGAAGAAGATGGTGAACAGGTGTGGCGCGATCCCGATCAGTTTTGGCGATGGGATATGGCAAAGGAAGTGCTTAAGATTGCGCCCGTTGATCGAATTATGACCGACTCAGAGCTTCATCCAAGGTTTTTGACATTCGCTGACGCGTTGTTGGATTGGACCTTGGAACGCATCAATCCGAGTTGGAGAGATGATGATACTGAGCGCCGCCGGAACCAGCGATCGGAGCTTTTTGAATGGCGGCGGCAGCTTTCCATGACCCTCGCTCAGATCAGCGCACACCTTCCTGCCGATGAAATAGAACGTCGATATCTGAAGCGGATATTTGCCTTGAATGACGAGCAGTGCATGTCATTTCTTTCCGGGTTCGTGCATCTGTATCTCTGCATCCAGGTGATGGACGCAAAGGATGTCTCTGCTGATGTGATCCAGATATTGGACGCCTCGGTAGAGCGGATGCTCAAGGAGCGCTCCTTCCGGAGGTCTGGCTATAGGGACGGTGAGATATATGGACACGATGTCCCACAATTGATCCGGGATTTGTTGTTCTCCGGTGTACCGCAGGCCAACTTGGCACACCGTTTTGCAAACGGAGACTGGCGGGAAATTGGTATTATGATGCCGATTATCGATAAGCTGGTTGAAAAAGCGGGATGGATCCCGTTTGTGGCAACCAATTATCTCTCCTTGTGTGAGCAGGCATCGAAGGATTATCCGGCTCAACGATTTGCCGATCAGGTATTGTCAATTTTTGGGCATGGTAAGTTGCCGCGATCAGGTTGGAATGATTGGTCACTTCCGGCCCGCATTGCCGGGATGGTGCAGACACTGGCAGATCGCGAACACCCGGTGGATCCAGAACTTGCACGCAAGCTCCTCCGGGTTCTCGATTTCCTGGTCGACATGGGCGACAGGCGAAGCGCTGCATTGCAAACCAGCGATAGCTTCCGAAACGTCAAATTTGGGAAGGAAAAACCAATATGATCTGTCGACTGCGGTGGTGCCCCAAAAGTCAATAAAGATCAGATGATCCGTTGGTCGAAAACGAATATCTTCTTCGTATGGTTGACCGAATCACTCCGAAGTATGTTTCCGAGCAGACTAACGCACCTATCGAACTAGGATATCGAAACGCTGAGATTTCCTCGAACGGGAAGACAATCAACGGGCGCGGTTGCGCGCGACTTCATTTGGGGTTGCGCGAACGCGTTGTCGTCACTGTTGAAGTTGAGGAGTATTTTGATGCGGCGGGGATTGCCTATTCGGAAGCTGATCTGATGTTAAAGCTGGAAGGTGCCAGCCATCCGGCCGCCGTTATCAGCACGCAGACGCGCACGACCGACGAAAAATGCGAACTGAAGCTTCTGGCACGTTCCGGCACTTTTGAACTTTGCCGTGACCGGCGCATTCGGCTCAAATTCGCAATTCTTCATCTGGTGAACTTTCCGGCTTTCGTCTGTCTCTGCGAGACCTCGACGGACTTCAAATTTGAAAATGGCAACAAGCGCCGGCGGCTGGGGCGCGTTGTGCTGACTGACGAAGAATGGCTGATAGAGATTCAGGAACTGCCGCAGACGCAAGAGATCGTCAAGCAACTGAAAAACGATGGGGGAAGCGGTATCACCCATGTGATGAAGGTCGATCGCCGTGACGGAAAATCTTTTACCGTCTCCGCGCTGTGGCGGGTGATCGGGAATCTACATCGCTTTCTTTCGTTCGCACGCGGGCAATGGACTTCGATTTTTGGCCCAGTGGGATACGACGCAAAAAATACAGTTATCTATGAATCGTGGGGAACATTGCTTTCGGCCCCGTGGCAGTCCGGATACGCTTGGCTGGACGTTCATCACGGAGAGTGTCTTGCGGAAGCATATTCAGGCTTCGTCACCATGCTCCATGACAAGCAATTGCGCGAGGCGGTTTCGGCCGCGCTATATTGGTATCTGCGCAGCAACCGAGGTGGCGACGGCGCGGGCATTGACAGCGGCCTGATCCTTTCACAATCAGCGCTGGAGCGCCTGTCTGTCGCGGTTTTGTCATCGTCGGGGTTGACGATACCAAAGACAGCGGCGGAGAAAATCCGCACTGCATGCCTTAAGTTGGGGATACCAATAAAACTCCCGCCGCACCTCAGAGAGTTGCAGAGAGCAAGACGAGCGGACCCCAAACTATCGGATGCAATTGATATGATTGTCGGGGTCCGCAACGAATTCGTCCATCCGAAACGCCGTATGATCGTGAAAACCGCCCCGCTAATCGTGCCGTGCTGGCAACTGGCGCAGTGGTACATCGAGATGTTTTTACTGAGACTCTCGGGATACAGGGGCCGGTATTCCAATCGTCTTAAAGCGAAATGGGTCGGGGAGGTGGAGTTTGTCCCATGGGCCAATGAACATACACTTAGCAGGAAAGCCAGATAGAGGTGGGGCGAACCCCGAAAGTAATATTTTGCCAACCCAAAGCTTCAGCAAGAATGTCATCGGGAGCCGGGAGGGGTAATGCTTGTTCCCCTCTCATTGGAGACGTAGCAATGCGAAGAACCCCGAAGCACCGCCGATTGTCACCGAATTCTTTCATGTTGTAATGTTTGATTTTACACAGCTTCTAGTGACAAATAGAGACGAACAGTAATTTTGAGAATAATTCACATGCCAAAAAGACCGCTGATCCAAAAGGGTGTAGCAGAGCTTGAAAAATTATTCGATCAACGGCGCAATGACCCTGACTTTCTGAACGACTTGCTTGAAGAGCTTTCGGAGCGAAAAACCCAACGCGCGCAAGAGCTACGGCAGCGGGCGGTGCAGGCCAGAGGAACAATCGCTCAGCGACCTGGCTCGCGTATCGATACCAGCGAACCTGCCGCGGAAAGCCCGATTATTGTTGCCGCAAAACCAGTAGGTCGCCCGACTTCTCCTATTCCCAGACCGGTCTCAGCTTCGGCAAAAACAATCCGTCCAACTCTCGAACGCCCCTCTGTTAGCAATGATCCCGGAAGCATCCTGTCGGCGTGGACGGCGATGGAGGTCTTGTCTCCTCCGTCTTTCCGCAAGCCCGAGGATCTAGCGAGCGGTGATCGATATCGTATCGCCCGAATTGATAAGGACGTGCTGCCTTGGGAGAATGGCGGCGAGAAAAGCCGTCCCAATCAAAAGCTTTACTACCAAGTCATTCTCGGCAGCATCGACATGGAAGCTACCGTTTCGGCACTGCTAGCGGTTTACACCGACAGCCGAGCGGAGCGCCCGCAAGCGCGCGGCGAGGCTGTGCTCGCCACGATCATGGTGGACCGGGAGGGGCGTCCGGTAGAGAGCGAAGCCGTTTCCATTTCCAGCTTCGGTTGGGGAATACCCGTGGCACTGGGCGGCAGGCTGAGCGATCTAGGACAATGGTCGCAGGCGAAAGAGTCGCTCGTAGAGGGATTGACGGCAAAGACTGTAATTTCTGACAGGGACGGAAATCCGCTGCCGCTCACCCGCAAGACGATCCAAGACGCTTATGACTGGCTGGTGCAGGCCGTCGGCCTGCCGACGCAATTCGCCAGGCCACCGGCATTTGCCGTTCGGTCGTATCAGTATTTCAAGCTGCAAGATCCGCCTGAGTCCATTCTGCTCAATTCGTTCTTCCTTGATGATCTGGCGGCGGCACGCGCTCTTGTGGCTTCCGGTAAGGCGACGCCCAACCTCAAACGCTATCTGGGCGTCCTGAAGCCAGGCATCCGCCGAAACCTTATGAAGGATAACGAGGCGCTTTCAGAAGCACTCGAGCCTCGGAAATTTCCATTGGGGTCATGGCCGGGCGACGGCCGGCATCCGCTTGCACTCCTCCAGCAATGCGCGGTCAATCTTGCCCTTCACGATCTGAATACGGCCGGCATTCTTGCTGTGAACGGTCCACCCGGCACGGGAAAAACAACCCTTCTCCGCGACGTCATCGCCGCGCTTGTCACCAAACGGGCGGAAATTCTCTGTACCTATGACGAGCCGGAAAGCGCCTTTATCCATTCCGGGCAGAAGCTGAAGAAGGGAAATTCCTTCGTTCACCTCTATCGCCTAGATAACAAGATCAGGGGGTACGAGATGATCGTTGCCTCCTCGAATAACAAGGCCGTTGAAAATGTCAGCGCCGAGCTTCCCGCCATGCAAGCGATAGCAGGTGACGCCGGCGGCCTCCGATATTTCAAGACTGTATCCGACGCCCTGTTGGAACGCGACACTTGGGGCGCGGTGGCCGCAGTGCTCGGCAATGGCAAGAACCGAAGTGATTTCCGACAAACCTTCTGGTGGGACGACGATGTCGGGCTCCAGAGGTATTTGCAGCAGGCCAGCGGTAATCCTCAACTGATCACTGAGAAGACAGATACAGGAACGAAGCAAAGGCCGCCGCATGTCATTGTCAAGGAAAATGCACCGGAGGATCATGACGAGGCCCTGCGGCGTTGGAAAAAAGCCCGTCAGCATTTTCGCAAAGTAGCGGCATCTTCGAAATCGGCATTGGCGGAATTGCAGAAGGCCCATGACCTTTTGCGATCGATCCGGCAAAAGCAGGAGACGGTTGATGGTCTCGCCGTCGAAATCGAGGCGATGCAGCCGGTTTTGGCGCAACTGGCGGAAAACGCCGGAAAAGCGGTGTCCGCTTTTGATATCCAGAAGCGGAATGTGGAAGCGCTGGATCAGAATCGAGCGGCTTTATGGAGAACGCGGCCCGGTTTTCTCAGCCGGCTGTTCGGCGCACAGGCTTTTCGTTCATGGCGCGCGGCATACGATATCCTCTCGAAAAAACTGACCTCGGAGAAGACAGC
The DNA here is from genome assembly GCF_051400715.1 of Neorhizobium descurainiae. NCBI lineage: Bacteria > Pseudomonadati > Pseudomonadota > Alphaproteobacteria > Hyphomicrobiales > Rhizobiaceae > Neorhizobium > Neorhizobium descurainiae. The sequence continues at coordinate 23,590 of NZ_JBLFFK010000028.1, read as the reverse complement.
GCTTTCGCGCCTGTCGGCAGATGCAGAGACGAAAAGGTCGGAATATGCGCGGGCGAACGGCGAGCTGCAAAAAATGCAGGCTTCGATTACTGAACTGACCGAGACGCTCAGGCGCGAACGGGTTGCATGCGAAGATCTCGCCCGCCGATATCCCGGCACGTTCATTTCAGAAGAGTTTTTCGACCAGCGCCATCAGGATAAACAAAAGAGCGCTCCCTGGCTGGATGCGGCCACCGCGCGTTTGCGCAATGATGTTTTCGAAGCAGCGATGGCATTGCATAAGGCGTTTGTTGATGGTGCCGCAAAGCCCATTCGGCATAATCTCAATGTTCTGATGGACGGCTTCGGCACTCGCTCGCTGGGAAGTCCGGAAAAGGACGCGCTAATCCCGGATCTCTGGTCGACCTTGTTCCTGCTAGTGCCGGTGGTTTCCACCACGTTTGCTTCGGTCTCCCGCATGTTCAGTAAAATCGGACCGGAATCGTTCGGCTGGCTGCTGGTGGACGAAGCAGGCCAGGCATTGCCGCAGGCGGCCGTGGGCGCGTTGGTGCGGACTCAACGGGCAATGGTTGTCGGTGATCCGATCCAGATCGAGCCGGTCGTCGTTCTGCCTGACCAGTTGACCGAAGCGATGTGCCAGCAATTCGGGATCGATCCGCTGATCTACAATGCACCCGGAGCTTCGGCACAAACACTGGCTGACAGTGCCACGGAATACTACGGAACATTCGAGACGAAGTTCGGAACCCGTGAAGTTGGCGTACCCCTTCTGGTTCATCGACGCTGCGCCGAACCGATGTTCAGCATTTCCAATTCCATTGCCTACGAAAACCTCATGGTGCAGGCGAAAGCGGCCAAGCCTTCCGCAATCCGGGATGTTCTCGGGCCTTCCCGATGGATCGACGTCGAGGGACGAGGACAGGAAAAATGGTGCCCGCAAGAGGGCGACGCACTGCTCGCTCAGCTACGTCATCTGCGAGATCGAGGATGTGCGCCAGACTTCTACGTCGTGACTCCGTTCGTGGTGGTGCAGGATCGCATGCGGGAAGTGCTGCGGAGCAGTGACTTGCTCGACGGGTGGATCGAAACCCCCTATCAGTGGGTCAGGGAGCGCATCGGAACGGTTCATACTGTTCAGGGCCGCGAGGCGGAGGCCGTCTTTTTCATTCTGGGTGCCCCTGACGCGCAGCAGCGAGGCGCAAGAGGCTGGGCCGGTGGCCGCCCCAATCTCCTTAACGTCGCGGCGACAAGGGCTAAGGAGGCTCTTTACGTGGTGGGCAACCGAAGCCTCTGGAAGACAGCGGGTGTTTTCCAGTCGCTTGATGATTTCCTAGACTGACCGACGACTCTTCGAACGCGCCGCGCATCCTCAGGTTGCTATGGCCGGCGACATAGACAACATAGTCAAGCTCACTCTCGACGCAATGATACCCGTCATATATCTCGACGACGGTCTCATAGATCGAGTGTTAGTCCAGCGATTCAATCCTAGCGCTGGCGCGGCTTTTGCCGATCCTTCGGACACATTGGTCGAAGCACTAGGATCGGAGGAGCCGATCCTCTATATTCGTGTAGACGCAGTTCCCGAGGAAGCCGTTTTCTAATGATTGATTTCGCGGCCAATGAGAGCTTAGCGCTCGAGGAATATCTGCCGCGGCTTGGCGCGCGGGGTTATAGAGTCATCCGGCGTCCAACCCGTGCGGATCTCCCGCCTTTTCTCGAAGACTACGGTGCCGACGCCATCGCAATTGGCCCTGATGGCAAAAACATTATCGTAGAGGTTGTCACAAAGGGAAATCCAACAGCGCGATCGAAGGTTCGCAAATTGAGAGAAATTCTTGCGGATCATCCTGAATGGCGGCTTGAAGTGATCTATGGTGGGGCAAGCGAGAGACAGGTTCCGATCGCCAGCATTCCTGCTACTGAAGGAACGGTCGCGGACCTTGACAAGCTTGCGGATGCGAGAGCGTCGCTGTTGTTGGCATGGGCATCTCTGGGGGCGATCGCGAGACATTTAAACCCTGCCGAAACCACGCGGCCCCAGACACCAGGCCGAGTTGTCGAATTGCTTGCCGCCGGAGGATTTGTGACCCCTACTCAGGCAGAGGGCCTGCGGAGCATGGCGAACATCCGTAATCAAGTTATTCACGGAAACATGAACCTGCAGCCATCCGCTGGTCAACTTCAGGAACTCATCCAGACCACCAGAGGGTTGGTACCCGTTTTGAAGGAGCAGCATGGCCTCAAATTACAAACCGAAACGCAAATAACTATCTGCCGTTGGCTTACTGAACGCCCCAGCTGCGATGCTTCTCATTGCGTTCAGCTCGCGGTTACGCAACGGCACGAAATAATCCGCTACGGTTACCTATAGGAAGTGATTTTAAAAGTGCACGGGACGGTGGTGATGATCGCAAGTTAAGATGAAATCCTGCCCCCGCAACCACGCTGCAGCACGCCTCGCTAGCGCCAAAACTACGATCCATCACGACACATTATCCTCCGGAATCGATAGGTTCAAATCAAGTTCGGACGCTTCGGAGCGGCAGTCGATCTTGGTGTGTCCCTCGTGCTGCCAACCGGCAGGCTATATGCGCGTGAGGGGCGCGCGAGTGACAAGCGGTGGCAGCCAAGCAGAGATGGCAGCATTGCGGCCCCATCGCGGAAATGATTTCCCCTTTTGCGCCTCCCTTTCGGTGGCGCCAGATTCCTTTCGCGATTTCCTGAAAGCTGCTGTTCCACGTCGAGTGACTGATTGCCATTTCACCGCCGACCGCACTGACCATCCTTACCGCGGAAGAAGCGGCCATGACCCACTGCGACGTGGACGAGTATGTTCGGGAGGTCTATTAGGATTGGGGAGCTCGGAAATGATGCTTCAGGAACTCCATCATGGCGCTTAGTTTTCCTCGTCGTCAGGATCGGCTTCGCCTTCAGCACGGCCCCTGCGCCAATAGGCGACAGGCACCACATCCTTTTTGTTGAGGTGCAACTCGTCGCGCCAATAGCGGCGGATCGCCTTGAAGGCGGTATATTCGACGCCGGCCATGACATGGATTCGGGTTTCGGCTGGCGGCATCTTAACGGCGCGCACGGCATCGACGAGCAGCGAGGTCGTGCCGGCTTCCGCGCCGTTGCGGTGAAGCCAGCGCAGTTGGATATCGGCGTCGTACCGCATCGGCTGTTGCTCGCTTTCGTCCGAAACCTCGATGATTGCCACGCCTTTTGCACTCGCAGGCAAGGATTCGAGCGTTCGCGCGATCACCGGCAGCGCCGTTTCGTCGCCGACGAGCAAATACCAGTCGGCCTCCGGCCGTCTACGCCCGGTCGGGCCGCGCACGCCGATAACGTCCCCCGGTCGCGCATTCAGCGCCCAGCGCGAGCCGACACCGTGATCGCCGTGCAGCACGAAATCCACGTCGATCGTCCCGGCGCCGAGATCGAGGCTGCGAACAGTGTAGGTGCGCACCTGCGGCCGCCTGTCATTAGTTGGCCAGACAGGCAGACCATCCTCTCCGGGCACCGGCCATTCCGGCATGGCGTTGTCTTCGGGTGGCACGAACAGCATGAGATGTGGGCCATGGGTCGCATAACGCCCGAGATCGGAGCCGGACAGCGTGATCCGGCGCATATGCGGCGTCACGTGGGCCACCCGCTCGACCGTCATCTCTCGGAAATTCGGGAATTGGCTCAGGCCGACGCCGTCACCTGTCCATGCGAAACGCGGCCGCTCGCCTTGCACGAATTCGATCAGATGATGCGCGGCAAGCGACTTCATAAAGGCAAGCCCGGTTTCGTCGTCAGCCTTGACGCGCATGAGGACGTTGTTCGGTCGCGCCTGCATGGAAACCTCTCCAAGGAAGAAGGCGGCAGAGGAACCGCGCTCGATCGGCGTAATCTCTGCGTCGTGCTCGGCAAAATGCTCGAACACCCGTTCGATGAAGCGCTCCGGATCGGCTATCGCGACTTCGGCCTGCGCTTGAAACGAGCGTTTGGCTTCAGCGGGTTCAGTTTGCATGGCGTAACTCCGTAGAATTTGCGGGACCGTCCACCATGATGTGCAGGCGGCCGCGCGAGCAGCGCTCGACACGGGCCTCCACGCCGTAGACGGCAGACAGGATGGATGGGGATAGAGACGATTCGGGAGGGCCTTCGGCAGCGACTGCCCCACGATCGAGTATGACGAGATGGTCGGCCCAGCTTGCGGCGAGCGTCAGGTCGTGCAGCACCACGACGACAATCCGCCCTTCGCGGGCCAGTTCGCGCACGATCGTCATGACGTCGAGCTGGTGGCGCAGGTCCAACGCGCTGGTTGGTTCGTCGAGAAGGAGCAGTTGCGGGACGCGAACGATCGCCTGGGCGAGGCTGGCGAGCTGGCGCTGCCCGCCGGAGAGCTGGCCAATGCCCTCCATCGCCAGGTCGAGGATGCCGAGCCTGTCGAGCACGTCGACGGCACGGCGGCGCGTCGCCGGGCCGCTGCCGTCGAAATCAGTCAGCGGAGATGCCTTCAACGCGCCGATCACGCCTTCCAGAACGGTCAGCTCCGCATTCTGCGGCAGAGTTTGCGGCATGTAGGCGACATGCTGCGCCCGTTCGGCAAGGCCGAGCGCGTTGAGATCGCGGTCGCCGAGCCGGATCGAACCTGTCGAAGGCACCAGTCCGGCGAGGCAGCGCAGCAAGGTCGACTTGCCGGCGGCGTTGGGACCGACCAGCGCCGTCACCTTGCCGGGTTCGAGCGGCGCGACGTTCAGATCGCGCAACACCGGCTTGTTGCGGTAGCCGGCCGAAAGGTTCGAGATCGCGAGGGTGCGGATGTTCTCCATCACAGTCGCTCCCGGCGGCGGAAGATCAGCGCGAAGAACACCGGCAAACCGACCAGCGAGGTGACGATGCCGATCGGGACGATGACGCCCGGAGCGATGCTCTTGCTGGCGATATCGGCGAGCGACATGACGACCGCCCCCGTCAATGCACTCGCCGGCAGAAAAAAGCGGTGGTCCTCGCCGATCAGAAGCCGCGCAATATGTGGGCCGACCAGGCCGATGAACCCGATGGTGCCGACGAAGGCGACGGAGGTGGCCGCGAGCAGGCTGATCCGGAACAGCGAGAAGAAGCGCAGCCGCGTTACATCCACGCCGAAGGAGCGGGCGCGGTCCTCGCCGAGCCGCAGCGCCGTCAGCTTCCACGACGCACGAAACGAAAACGGCACGGTCAGAACGGTGACGAGGCCGAGGATGGTGATGGATTCCCAGTTGCTGCGTGTCAGGCTGCCCATGCCCCAGAAGACGAGCTGCTGGAGCGCATCGGCCGACGCGACGAACTGGATCAGCGCCACGAGCGCGTTGAAGGTGAAGACCAGCGCGATGCCGAACATGACGAGACTGTCGACGCCAGCGCCGCGCATTCCCGTCAGGCTTTGCAAAAGCAGCACGGAAGCGAAGGCGAAGATGAAAGCGTTGCCGGTGACGATCCAGCTTTCCGGCACGCCGGGAATGCCGATGCCGAGCACGATGGCGAGCGCCGCCCCCAGAGAGGCGGCGGACGACACGCCGAGCGTGAAGGGACTGGCGAGCGGATTGTTGAGGATGGTCTGCATCTCCGCGCCGGCAAGCGACAACGCCACGCCGACCAGCACGGCCATGACCGCCGCCGGCATGCGAACGTCCCAGACGATGACGGAGGCCGAGCGCGATACCTCCGCCGGCCATAGGATGGCGCCCAGCGTATCGATCACGCCGAGGCTTGATGGACCCATGGCAAGGTCGAAAAGAAAGGAAGCGACGAGGATGGCGACGAGCCCGGCGACGATCGCGACCCGCCGCAAAGTCTGTCGGTCATAAGCAATAAGAACGGCCTCTCGGCGGTCCGTAGCCGGACCGCCCGGATTAACGATATCGTCTGTCATCGGCGTTCACCGGACCGTCGATCAGCGACCGGGTCGAAGCTCGTCCAGAACGGCCCCTTGAGCGGCGTCTTCAGGAAGCGCCGGTTGATCTCGTCAAGTGTCGCCTGCGGATCGATATCTGTGAAGAGTTCGGGGTGAAACCACTTCGCAAGCACCTCGAAGGTTACGAAGTTCAGAGGTGATCTCATGAGATACTGGTCGAGTGCATGGACGCGGCCGTTGCGGATCGCGGCAAGTTCGCCAAGACCGGGCTCCTGCTTCAGCGCTTGCAGCGCGGCCATGCCCCGCTCGAGGCTGCGTGGTTCGCCGAACATCGAACGGGCGTCGGAAAATAGGTCGATAGCTACGAAGACGTCCGGGTCACGCTCGATAATTGTCTCGAGGTTGAATTGAACCGGAGCGCCCTTGGTTGCCCCGGCGATGTTCTCCACACCCAGTCCGCCGAAATAGGCCGTTACGCCATTGTCCGGCGATGCCTGGCAGCACGGCACACTGGGGCCTCGCGACATCATGAGCAATGTCGGCCGAGAAAGTCCGGGCGTTGTCAGGCGACCGGTGATCGTCCGTACATGGTGGCGGTAAAAGTCGACGAACTCGGCCGCCTTGTCTTCCGCGCCGAGAACCCGCCCGAGAATCTCGAAGCTTCGATCCGTATCCGTGACGGGATTGGAGTCGAAGTCGACATAGACGACGGGAATGCCTGCCTTGGTGAAGGCGCTTTCTAGCGCCTGTTGAGCACGAGATGCCCCCCCGCCAATGACGATATCCGGCTGCAGTTCGAGCGCCTTCTCGATCGAAAAAGCCTGAGACCAGACGGTTCCCACACGCGGCTTGCCGGACAGGTCCCGCTCCGCTTCGGGCAAGGTGTCGCCGGGATTTCTGCCGATGCCGACGATCCGCTCTGCGGCCTCCTTGTCGAGGATCGCGAGTGCCGGATACCACGACGGCGCCGCCAGAAGAATGCGCCTTGCCGGGGCCGCGATCGTCACCTCGCGGCCCTCGATATCAGTCAAGGCAATACCCGCATGTGCGGTGCAAACGCTCGCCAACAGCATCAGTATGAGGAGGTACAGGGTTATTGACAAACGTAGCCCGAAGACGGGACGTGTTAACAATCCCGCGTTGGTCTGCACTCTGACGAGCATTTGAGGAAGATTTACTTGCATCAGAACTTGAATTCCGTCGAGAGGCGAAAGGTCCTCGGCTGACCTCGGTATACGAAACCAGACGCATAGGTACCGGCCCAGTAGTCCTTGTCGAAGACGTTATCGACATTGAAGCGGACAGTGACCGGCTTCTCGTTCCACGGAGAATTGAAGGTATAGCGTGCGCCAAGGTCCAATGTCGTCCATGAGGGAATAGTAAGACCGGAGGTGTTTGACACAACCGCATCACCGGTATGGGTTAATCGCCCAGTGAGCGTCAGCCCTTCCATGAAGGGCGTATCCCATTCCGCTCCCACCACCGCGCGGACCTTTGGCGCGGTATCGTTTCTTTTGCCGTCGAGGGTGCCATCTTCGGTCTTCACCAGGCGGGGGTCGAGCAGGGTGAGCCCGCCCAACAGGCGAACCTCGGGCGTGAGTTCGCCATAGGCGTTCAGTTCGATACCGCGAATGCGCTCCTCGCCATCCTGCGTCAATGTCGGAGGGCCGCCCAGGGGATCGTCTATTGCGATCGAAGCGGCCTTGTCGATCTGGAATACTGCCAACGTGGTCGTCACCTGACCCCAGTCGGCTTTGACACCCGCCTCGTACTGTTTGCTGACATATGGAGAGAATACTTCGCCAGCATTCGCGTAAGTAGTGCCGACGATGGCTCCTGCTCTCAAATCCTCGATGTAATTGGCATAGACCGAAACGTTTTCCCACGGCTTGACGACCAGCCCGAACGCAGGTGTCCAGGCATTGGCGTCGTAGTTCGAGGTCAGCAGGCCTGTTGTAACATTGAAGTTGTCGATGCCTGCTTCCTGATAGCGAATTCCGGCCATAAATTGGATACGCTCGTCGAATATCGAGAGAGTATCTGCAAAGCCAATGCTCGACGCCGTGGTCTGGGAACTCTTCCTGGGGTCACCCGGATCAGCGGGAGAGGTCATGAGCGGAAACACGGGCTCATATATGGAATCTATTATATAAGATGGACCCTCTGACTCGGCGCGTTTGTAAGTAAGTTCTGACCGAGACAAGTTAACGCTCAAAGCGTGATCGACCGGACCGGTGTCGAATTTCGCCCGAATGCCACCCTGCATGGACAGGATGTCACGCGAATAGTGCTGTATTTCTCGCGCGATGCTGTATCGGCCGTTACCGTCGAGCAGTCTGATCTTTTCGAAGCCATCCAAGTCGGCTTCTGAACGCTGCTTACCTATGGCACCGTAGGCTGTAACATTCTCAAGTAGATCGACTTCACCTCGTATCATGCCTATGGTTGAGTTGGTTTTGTATTCCGACCCGGAGGGAACCAGGCTAAGGCTCGAATCTGGGGCGCGGGGGAAGGATGATAGCGAGCCGATAGACCGTGCGTTGACATATACCCCATTCGGATCCAGCTTTTGAGATTGATGGGCAAAGTCTAGCGACAGCCGGGCACGTTCGCCGGAATAGTCGAGGTTGAGCGCCGCGGTACCGAGGTTCGCGTGTTGTATATCGATGGGAGTATGACCGCCGTCGATAGATCCGTTGAAGCGAATGCCGAATTCGTTGTCTGCCCCGAAGCGACGACCGACATCGAGATGTGCGCCGATTTGCGAGTTCGATACATAGCGCGTCGTCAGCTGGGTGATCGGTTCATCCGTCGCGCTCTTCGTGACGAGATTGACCGAGCCACCAATAGTGCCGGTGACCGCTGCGGAGGCAAGCGTCATACCGTTCAGGAGCGCGCTGGGGCCTTTTAGGATTTCCACGCGTTCAATGTAGTCGGACGACGGGAAAAATAGCGGTGCCATCCCGGCCAAACCATTGAGGGTGCGGGTCCCGTCGATCCCGTAGCCGCCAAACCCCCGGATGACCTGGTAATCGTGCGGAGTGCCACTGGAATTGCTCGCGACAACAGAGGGATCATTGTTCAATACATCCTGAACAGTCCGAGCCTGCTGATCCTCGATCAGCTTGCTCGTGTAACTGGTCTGGCTGAACGGCGTGTCCATGACGCCGCGGTTGCCAAGCATGCCGAGCTGGCCGCCCGTCGCCACCTGACCGCCTGCATAGGGCGCAGGTGGTTCGCCGATCGTGCTCGTAACCCTGTTACCCTTGATCACGATGGGAGCGAGAGTAGTCGCGCCATTTGCGTCAGTTGCCGAAGCCGCTTGATCCGGGGAAGATATGGTTACGGCATTGGGACCGGTGAAACGGTAGGAGAGTCCTGTTCCGGCGAGCAGTTGCTCGACCGCTGCCTGGGATGAGAGGTTGCCGCTGACGCCTGGCGTACGCAGCCCTTGCGTGACGGAGGCGCTGTAGAGGACCTGGATGCCGCTTGTCGCACCAAACCGCGTCAAGGCGGTGTCAAGGGAGCCGGCGGGGATGGAATAGCTTATTGTCCGCTGCGTTTGTGCTTGCGTAGTCCCCACGGCGACAGCGCTGATGGCGATCGACGCCAGCAATCTCGCAACAACGCGCTTGCGGCCCCGTGAACGCTCACGCGCTTCAACCACGGCAAACTTCTTCGGCCTCATATTCGTCCCCACAGATATTCAGGGCAGCCCCGCTGCTGCGCCCTCTACCTATAAAGACGATGCAAAAACCGCGACCCGCAATCTTTTCTGCACTTTCTTCGCGCTGCTGCGCGCAAGCCTATTGGAGAAGCACGATTCCGCCGACCAGATTAATCGGGCGGACATGCAGGGTGCTCTCGAGATGAGCCAATATCTCGTTCGGTCGATGGAGGTGAAATACCCCTGAAACCCGTCGCGAGTTCAGGCTACGTCGCGCGATCATCACCTTGCCGCGGCGGTGGCGATTGACGTCCGCGATCACATCAGCCAGAGGGCGATTGCGGAAGATCAGGAGGCCCTTTCGCCATGCCGCGGCTGTTTCCTCGTCCAAGGCAAGTTTCTCTCCGAGCCCTGCTGCGGAATAGAAGATGCCATCGCCTGCGCTAAGTCGGGCATCGCCCCGACATTCAACATTCACCGATCCATCGAGACATTCCACCAGAACATCTTCGACACCGTGCTTTATCGATATCGCCGCACGCCTTGTGGTGGATCTCCCGGATTTGGCGGACACGACGAACGGCCGCTGCTGCTCAACGACCTGGAACACGGCCGCGCCGGCGGCGAGCTCAACGTGTCGCGCCTGCTCGGAGTAATTGACGTTGAGCATGGTCCCGCCGTCGAGAGTGACGCTTGACCCATCGGGAAGCTGAGCCGTCTTCTGCTCCCCGACGGCCGTAGAGACGTCCGAGAGGAATGCGTCGAGCGTCGGCAATACGCCGAGTTGAGATAGACCGAAACTCATGCCTGCAACACCTGCCGTAAGGCAGGCGCCCCCCGTCAGAACAGCGCGGCGACTGAAGAAGGCAGGTGACGGCTCCGAATGGGCGGCAAGCGCCGCCCCCATGTTCTTCCAAAGTCGGCTGGCGTCGCGAAAAGCCTGCTCGTGCGCGGCGCTGCGTGCCCGCCAGCGTAAAAACGCATCTCTGTCCTCAGTCGTCGCCGTCCCGGATGTGAGGCGCACGATCCAGGCCAGAGCCTCCCTCTTCAGCGCCTCGATATCCTCGCTCAACACCTACTCCCTCAAATGCTCCTGAGCGCGCAGAAGCCGCACGTGATAGGCTCTATACATATAGACGATGGAGAATTGATAGGCCGCAAATCAGACGCTATTAATTTTCGCGAGCCGGTGCGCGCAATAATCAAGCGCCTTGCGGATTTCGAGCTCGACCGTTCTCAATGATATGTCGAATTCCTTGGCAAGCGCCGCATGGCTGCGCTGCTCCAGGCGGGCCGCGGTCAAGAGCTTCCGCTGGCGCTCTGGAAGATCTTCGACAATCTCCATCAGATGGCGCAATTGATCGCGATCCTCGACACACCGATAGGGATCGGCCTTTTCATCCGGTATCGACAAGCATGCATCAATATCGTGATGGTTCAGTCTCGAGCGATTTGTGCGACTGTAGTCAATTCCGACACTGCGAGCGATACGGAGCAGATATCCACCTGGATTGGAGAGACCAGCGGAGCCATTGCGTGCCAGCTTGATCCAGGCTTCCTGAGACAGATCTTCTGCATCCTGCCGCGAGCCGGCAACCTTCTGCAGATAGCGTTTGATGGAAGATTCGTTCTGCAGGAAAATGCCCAGCAGCTCGTCATCGCAACTCGTCATCCATACCCCCCGGAGCCTTGCCTGAGGATCGATACCTGCCTTGCAAGCTGAACTCAATTTAGTTGACGAATACACTCATCTTTTGAGAGGATTCATTACGGGCCTGTTGCACCACGGTCACAAAGCCTCCCGGAGGGCCGAGGAACGAGCAGTCACCGGCCAGCGGCCTTGGCTGCCGCCTCAATCCACGTCGGAATATTCGAGCAGCCGTTGTCGCTAACCCAATCGTACGTCTTGTAGATTTTGTCGAACGAGACATCGACACCGCCACATTCCGACCACCGCGTCCAACGGCGGTATGTCGCTTTCGCCGTGACTATGCCCAATAGCGGACAGACCGCGCCCGGCCCATAACGGACCGCTGTACATCTCGAAACGTCGCTCAACTCAATCTCGCTCGAGAGCGCAGTAAACACTGATGCTTCTACGCTGCAGTACGAAATAGTCCGCTACGATCATCCTCAAGAAGAATTTCTAGCGCATCATAGGATGGACGTGTTCGTCGCAAGTAATGATTAAATCCTGTCCCCGCAACCACTCTACAGCACGCTACGCTGCCCAAAGCTACGATTCGGTACGCTCAGGCACTGCGATCAGTCGCTAAATCCCCGGTACAATTACAAATTCCAAATTATCAGGTGCAAAGCGGGAGTCGCCAGCACAGAAAGGCCCGACGATTGGAGCATCGACAATCGTCCTGAATACATCCGAGCGGCCGTTGATCGGTCTCTCCAGCGCCTCGGCGTCGACGTCATCGACCTCTATTACATGCATCGCCGGACCAACAGGGTGGCGCTGGAGGATTCCATCGGTGCCATGGCCGCACTGGTCAGAGCGGGCAAGGTGAAGTGGCTTGGTTTGTCCGCTGTCAGCGCGTCCGAGCTGCGCGCGGCGCATGCCATTCATCCTATCGCGGCCCTTCAGTCGGAATGGTCGATCTTCACGCGCGATATCGAACAAGACCTGGTCCCGGCCGCGGCCGAACTCGGTGTGACGGTGGTGCCCTATTCCCCGCTTGGGCGTGGCATGTTGACCGGCCGGGCTTTCGCAACATCCCTGACGGACACCGATGCTCGCCAGCATTTTCCGAGGTTTTCAGCCGAAAACCGTGCGGCAAACATGCTGCCGGTCGCAAAGATCGAGGACATCGCGGCGGCGCGCGGCGTTTCGGCGGCGCAGATTGCGCTTGCCTGGCTTTATGCCCAAAGTCGCAAGCTCAACGTCAAAATGGTGCCGATCCCAGGAACGCGTAAGCGCAGCCGTCTCTTGGAAAACATCGCGGCAGTGTCCATGATCCTTGCGGACCCAGAGATGGAAGCACTCGCGCCACTCGCCTCCGCAGTCCAGGGGATCAGCGTATAGAAGCGCTGGCAACCAGCGTCGCCGGTGGCGGCGCTGCAATCTCTCAGAGGGGCGCTTCGGGCCAACAACGAAATAGCTTCCGGTTTGCGCCTTCATCTCCGTACTCATCTCGAAAGCAAATTTTCGAAGTTTCCCCTGGACTAGCGCGCCCGGGCCAGCAGCACGCTAGCCATCTGAGCGCCTGGTCTGCAGCTGGCCTGCAAGAAAGGGTCGTGCCGGCTCGCGCTCGGCCATCCTGGCGACGAGAAAATCGAGGAAAGCGCGCAATGCTGCCGGCTGGTGCCGGTTGGCGGGAAAGACCGCCGTTATCGTCCCGCCCTGCCGGCCATAGCCCGGCAGCACCTGCACCAGCTCACCTGTCTCGATGTATGGGGCGGTTACCACCGCCGGCAGCAGCGCAATACCGAGGCCGCAGAGCGCGGCACTGAGCTCGGCATGCGGCCCCTTGACGTTGACGCGGCCTGAAACCGTGATTTCAACCCGCCCCTCCGGTCCATCGAGGCTCCACCCCTCTTTCCCCAGGTCGGACGAGAACAGCACGAAATCGTGAGCGGCAAGAGAGTCCAGTCTCTCCGGCGCACCCCGTCGTGCGACATAGACGGGGCTGGCGACTAGGATCAGGGATGAAGCCGCGAGACGGCGGCTGAGGTAACTGGAGTCGGGCTGCGGGCCGGTGAGGATGGCAAGGTCCAGCCTTTCGGCCAGCGGATCAATCCTGTCGTCGACCAGGCGCAACGAGATGCGCACTTGTTTGTGCGCGTCGAGAAATTCTGAAATCCAAGGAATGAGCGACATGGTGCCGAAATTGATGGGCGCCGAAACACGCAGCAGTCCCGACGGCTCGGCGCGCGCCGCCATGACCGCTTCGCCGGCCGCTCCGATGAGCCCCAAGCCCTCTGCCGTCGCGTCGTGATAGGCGCGGCCGAGCCCGGTCAATTCCACCCGGCGTGTGTTGCGATAGAGCAGCTGCGCCCCCAGCGCTGCTTCAAGCCGGGCAACAATCCGACTGACGGTCGCGCGCGGCATGCCGAGCTCGCGCGCCGCGGCGCTAAAGCTGCCGGCCCCGGCGACCCGGTTGAACACAGTGATGTCATTGAGGTCGAGTTTTTGTTGTTTCACACGTAGCAGTCTGTTTCGATTGTCGCCTCTAGCGGCACGATACGCCTCCATGCGACCCTTCGGCAAGGATGGACCTTCTCGCAGTCCATCAGCCAAGGAGAGCAAGATGAGCCAAATCCCCGACACTCCAGCCGCGACGCGCATCCGGCGGCGCACCATTCTGCAAGCCGGCGCCGTCGCCTTCCTCGCTGCCGCGGGCCCGCTGCGCGCCCAGGAGACGCCGCCGACCGTCCTCATCACCGGCACCAGCTCCGGCTTCGGTCGGAAGATGGCAGAGGGCTTCACCCGCCAGGGCTCACGGGTTTTTGCCACCATGCGCGACGTGGAACGTCGCAACGCCCCTGCCGCCAAGGAGCTGCGCACCTTGGCGGCGCAGGAGAAGCTGGCCATCGAGGTGCTCGAACTCGACGTACTGAGCGATGCCTCGGTCGTCGCAGCCGTCGAGCGCGCCATCACCCGTGCCGGCCGCATCGACCTCCTCGTCAGCAACGCCGGCATCGTTGTGCCGGGTCCGGTCGAGCTGCAGCCGGCCGCATATTTCCAGTCCAATATCGAGACCAATGCCTTCGGCGCCATGCGCGTCATCAAGGCGATCGTCCCGCATATGCGGCAGGCGGGCCAGGGCACGATCATCCAGATGTCGAGTGCGCTCGGCCGGGCGATCGACCCGATGCTCGGTGGCTACTGCGCCTCCAAGCTCGTCCTCGAGGCCGCGTGCGATGCCCTCGGCTACGAATTGGCCGCCTCCAACATCGAGGTGGCCGTGGTTCAGCCGGCAGGCGCCTACCCGACGCGGTTTCAGAGCAACGGCCTCCGCTACTGGGAGGAAGTGCTCGCAAGCCTTGGCCCGGAAGAACGGCCCATGCTCGACCTCTATGCGCCGCACATTAAGGCGATGCTCGCCGGCCTTGAGCCTGACACCAGCCTTGATCCGCAGGAGGTGGCCGACGCCGTTCTCAGGCTGGCGGCGATGGAGTTCGGCACGCGGCCGAACCGGCTGACCGTCGGCCCCTACACTGACGGCATCGATCCGGTGAACGCCGCCCACGAGCAGCTGCAGACCGATATGGTCGGCCACTCGCCGGCCGCCAGCCTCTTCACCCTCAAGTGACGGCCGACGCTCAGTCGAGCATCTTGGTAAACGCTTTAGCAAGGGCGGCATGCCGCCGTCGGCAGACGCTGGTAGCGCAGCGGACTGGCAGTTTTGGCCATTGCTTGGCGCCGAAGTAATCAGTCCGCCCTCGGCCCCTGCGCTGCCGGACGGCAACGCGCCCCCATGTCGGTCATAGGGTCTATCTTAGCGGTGCCCCGGAAGCGGACATTGCAATGGACCGGTAACGGGGATGTGTGGGCCAGCAAAGGTCATAGCGCGGATGCCAGTACCAGGGCCTTCTTTGCTTCCCCTGCCGGCCAGCACGGACGTCCGTCATGAGGCACACCAGCTTTCGCAAGTCGGCGTTCGCGGTACGACAATACTAGGCCGTAGACTCATAAGCCCGCAACCACAGCCGCATTGAAGCGAGTTGGACCATAGCGCGGAAGTTGGTTGCGAGCTTGTCATAGCGGGTGGCGACGCGGCGGAAGTGCTTCAGCTTGGAGAAGAAGCGCTCGATCAGGTTGCGCTCGCGGTAGAGCCGCTTGCTGAAGCAGGGCTTCCATTTGCGGTTGCTTTTCGGCGGGATGTTGGGCGTAGCACCCTGTTCCTGTATCAGCTCTCGGATGCGGTCGGCGTCGTAGGCCTTGTCCGCGAGTACGATGGTGCGCGGGCCGAGGTGATCCAGTAGGCGATCTGCGATCTGCCCGTCGTGTGCCTGTCCTGCGGTCAGGCCGAGCCGGATCGGGAGCCCCTGCGCGTCGACGACGACGTGGATCTTGGTCGTGAGCCCGCCCCGACTGCGACCGAGACAATGATCTGGACCCCCTTTTTTGCTGTCGCAGCCTGCTGGTGCGCCCGGATGGAAGTGCTGTCGATCATCTGTATCTCGTCGTCGTGCGCTGCGCTGACGGAGAAGAGGTTCGGACTGCCGAAAGTGGGCTAGGTGCAGTATAGGTGCAGAGAGCCTAGGCTACCATCGGCGGTAAAAGTTCGGGCGTGGCGAAACGGTATTCCTCGACGTAGTGCAGCGCCATGGACGAGACGACTAGGTCGAATTGCTCGTGCCTTGGTGAGAAATCCTCGATTGAACTTTTCAAATAGAGGATATTGTCATCCGTCATTAGGCGCATTTCTTCGGAGATCATGTTCTCCGATACGTCCAAGGCAGCGACTGAGTGGGCGCCCTGGCTGCGGGCGTACCGAGCGAAGTCGCCGAAGCCGCAGCCCAATGTCCAGAATGTGCTTTCCTGACAGATTCGGCAGAAGCGCACGAAGGGCAGGAACTTCGAGCGCCCCGTTCAGGCCTGTGTCGTTCTGGCGTAGACGCTTGTAACCTTCGAAGAAGACAGTTTCATCGTCGATATTCTGAGGCGCGTGTTTGCTGCTCTGTTTATCGATCGGATAGTCACCATCCCCCGTCATTGCTGCATCTTTCTCATTAGAACGTTGATATTATTTGGAAAAATTGTCCGCTCCGAATGTCGTGGGTGGCGCTCAAACCAGGAAGTGCTCCGCCAGATAGTCCACAAACACCTTGACGTTGAGAGCGAGGCTCCGGCGCGCCCGGAACAACGCATGAATGTCAGCTTGATCGCGATGGTGATGGGGAAAGAGTCGGACCAGGCGACTATTTTCGACATCGTTGGCTACGAGGAAACTCGGTAACCAGCCGATACCCGCTCCGCCCAGCAGTGCGATGCGCAGTGCGGCAGGATCGTTCACCGACAGCCGAGGTGCGACCTCGACCTCGACGGAGCCATCCGGTCCATCGACCTTCCAGCTTTTAGGCCCAGGTAGTCCTCCCTTGTCGACGATGTCATGGCGCGCGAGATCGGAGAGGCTTTCGGGACGTCCCCTCCGTGCCAGATAGGCAGGGCTGGCGAACAGGCCGAACGCGGCATGGCCAAGCTTGCGGGCAGTAAGGCTCGAATCCTCCAGCCGGCCGACTCGAATAACAACGTCGAAATCCTCACCGACGACATCGACACGGCGGTTCTCCAGTTCGAGCGAGACCTGAACCTCTGGATAATGTTCGAGAAAGCCTGGCAGCAGAGGCGCGAGCAGGGCGTGACCAGAAGTAAACGGCGCGCTGACGCGCAGGAGGCCCCGCGGCACCGCGTTGAGCCGGCCAACCGCGGCCTCCGCATCCGCGAGGTCGCCGAGAATGCGTTGAGCATGCTGCAGAAACAGTCTGCCGCTGTCCGTGAGCGTCAGCCGCCGGTTCGAGCGCTGCATGAGTGTTACGCCTAGGCTTGCCTCGAGGCGCGCGAGGTCGCGGCTGACCGTGGATTTCGGCTTGCCAAGCGAGCGGGCGGCGCCGGTCACGCTCTTCATCTCGGCAACCTTGGCAAAGAGCCGCACCTGATTGAGATCGGAAATGACATGTTCGCTCATGGGAACATGATGTTCCAAAATGGGCCGATTGTCTATGCAGGGGAACGTAAATAGGTTTGTCATCGGAAACCAGAGGATCTTCATATGACAGACAAAACGACCATTCTTCTTGCCGGTGCTACCGGTATGCTTGGCACCAAGATCGCCGACACATTGCTCGACCGAACCGAGGTGAAGCTCAAGATTCTGGTTCGCAAACAGACGCTCGAGGCCGAAACGAAGAAGGTTGAACTCGATCGTCTGACAAGCCGTGGTGCTACGATCGTGGAAGGTGATCTCGACGAGCCTGCCAGCCTGGTCGCTGCGACCGGCGGCGTCGATGTTGTGATCTCAGCGGTGCAAGGCATGCGCGAGACGATCGTGGGCGGTCAGCTCGCGCTGCTCGATGCCGCCAAGCGCAATGGCGTCCGGCGCATCATTCCCTCCGATTTCGCCATCGACCTGTTCAAGCTGGAGCCTGGCAGTCACCCCATGCTCGACTGGCGGCGCGAGGCGGACGAGGCGATCACAACAAGCGGACTGGAGCATGTCCACGTATTGAACGGCGCCTTCCACGAGGTGGTGCTCGCACCCTTCTTTCAGGTCTTCGATCTGGACGCCGGCACGGCCAGCTATTGGGGCGATGGTGACACTGTCTTCGACGTGACCACGGTTGCCGACACTGCACGGTACACCGCAGCGGCGGCTCTCGACGCCGACCTTCCGAGCGGCAAGCTCTCGGTTGCCGGCGATCAGATCACCATGAAGCAAGCCATCGCTACAGCGGAAAAGGCTTTCGGTCGACAGTTCGAGGCGCGCCAGCTCGGCACGGTGGCGGATCTGGAACGCTGGATTGCCGACACCGAGGCGGCCAACGCCGATTTCTGGGCGCCGATCGCCGCGCAGTACCAGTGGACGATGGTGTCGGGAAAGGCGAAGCTGACCGATCTCAGCAATACCCGCTATCCCGAGATCAAGCCGACGTCTTTCATCGATTTCCTGGCTGAGCAGGCCCGTAATCGCTGAGCGGCCCCGGGAGTAGGATCGATGTTCGTGAGAATGATGAAAGCGTGGCGCATCCATGGTTATGGCGCGCCCGACGTGCTGGTCTGCGACGACATGCCCGTCCCGGAAATTGGACCTGACGAGGTGCTGATCCGTACATACGCGGCCGGCATCAACCCGGCCGACTGGCGCACTCGCAATGGGCAGTTCAGCGCGATGCGGCCGGCGACCTTCCCGCTAACGCTCGGCCTCGATGTCGCCGGCACGGTCGAAGCAGCAGGGGCGCAGGCCAATGGTTTCCGTCCGGGGGACAAGGCGATCGCGCGGGCTGAAGGCGCCCTCGCCGAATTCGTCGTGGCGAGGGCTGCCGACGTCGCGCATGCTCCGAATTCCATCCCGCTTGAGCATGCAGCCGGTATTCCGGTTGCCGCCGGCACGGCGTGGTTGGTGCTGTTCGACGCGGCGGCTATCCGCCGCGGGCAGACGGTCCTCATCCTTGGCGCATCGGGTGGGATCGGCGCCTTCGCGACCCAGCTCGCCAAACGCGCCGGCGCTCGTGTCATTGGAACGACCTCGGCACGGAACGCCGATCTCGTGCGTTCCCTTGGTGCCAACGAGGTCGTCGACTATCACCAGGGCGAACTTGCGAGCGCTCTTGCGCCGGTCGATACCGTCATTGATCTCGTCGGTCCGGCAGCGCAGGAAGCGGCATGGCCGCTTCTGCGCGAAGGAGGGCGTTTTGTTTCGATCGTCGCCCCTCCCGACAAGCATAAGGCGGCTAAGGGCAATGCGACCGCCATCTTCGGTCGCGGCCCTCGACCGATCGATGGGAGCCTTCTCAAGGAAATCGTGGATCTTGTCGATCGACAGGAGCTTCGTGTCGTTGTCGAAGCCGCGTTCTCTTTCTCAAAGGCGCCGCAGGCGATATCGCTCAGTGAGAGTGGCCGTTCACGCGGCAAGATCATCCTGACACTCCCATAACGCCGGAGTTCAGGAATATAGATTCGATTTGGAAGACTGGGCAGCGTCCATCAAAGATTTTCCGGTCGGGTCCTTCGGAGCAGGATCGGATATGGCGGGAACATCTGGAGTTATTGGTCTTCTCGGTGGCATGAGCTGGGGATCGAGCGCGCTCTATCATCGCGGGCTCAACGAGAGTGTTCAACGGCAGTTCGACGCACATCACAACGCCCGCTCCGTCACGTTGACGCTCGACTATGAAGAGCTTCTGCGGCTCGGATCGGATGATCGGAGGGACGCGGTAGGAGATATCCTGCACAATGCCGCCGTTCGCGTTTAGGGCGCGGGATTTCTACTCATCACGGCTGTCACGGGTCATGCCGTTGTTGATCGCGTCACGGATGGCCTGGAAATTCCGGTTCTTCATATCAATGATCCAACCGCGCGGGCTGTCCAAATGAACTTCAACGCAACGCGCGTGAAAACCAGTCCATCGCCTTCTTCCCAGTTCTAGAACGATCGGAAAACGAACTGGTGCTTGGTGTGGATGATCGACACCTTGATTTCAGGATATCGATACTGCTGGGGGCTTTGAAAGACAAAAAGCGATTTCGAAGTCGTCGTTACGACCGTTGCTCATTGTCACAATATCTTGGGGCGCGCTTATCTAGGCCGTAGACTCATAAAAGCGTCCTCGGATGGTCAGTTTTTCCGACCGGCGGGCGCGGCGAAGCCAGCCTCGAGTACAATGCGAAATAGGGCAAACGGCCAAGGGCGTCGATCTATGGCTTTCTGTCCACCGTTTTTGCCGAGAGCGAAGCGCCGTATGTGTGACTTTGATCGCTATTTGGCACTGATTGTCAGCGCTATGTGGCACGCGAAGTGGCGCTTAAAAACGCAGATACCAAAATAGCGCTACTTCCCGACTGTCTGGATGCAGTCCACGATAGAGATAACGATCGTGACCTCCAAGCAGGAATCCGTACCGCATGTAAAAGCGACACGCGGCCACGTTGACTGATTGGGTCTCAAGCCGCACCCCCGCCAACGTTGCTCCTCTTGCCCATTTGACCGCCGCGTCCATCATGAGGCGAGCAACGCCTTGCCCTCGATGGGGAGCGTCCACCGCTATGTCCTCTATGATGGCATAGTTGTTCCAACCTTGGGATGATCGGCGACAATCTGGTTGCCGATATCGAAGGGGGCCGGGCGGCCGGGTTGTCAACCATCCATCTTGCCCCCTCCGGTGCCGGCCGCGGTCTGTCCGTTTGCCGTCTGAGCGACATCCCGTCCCTCATCCAGTCTGTATCCATCGAGGAAAGGTGCCTGTCGTGACATCCGAAACTACAAGCTTGAAAGACAAGCTACGTCGAATTCCATCCCTGAAGGCACCGCTTCCGGACATGGACCTGGAGGCATTCCCCGCGACTCCACAAGAGGCCTTTACCATCTGGCTGGATGAGGCGCTGGCGGCCGGCATACGCGAACCACATGCGATGACGCTTTCGACCCGCGACGAGAATGGCTGGCCGGATGCCCGCGTGCTGATCCTGAAGAATGTCGATGGGCGCGGCTGGCATTTTGCAATCAAGGCAGAAAGCCCAAAGGCACGGCAGATCGCAGCGGAGCCGCATGTTGCGTTGACGTTCTATTGGCCGGTGCTCGGCCGGCAAATCCGGCTGCGCGGACCGGCAAGTCTTCTTTCAGCCGGCGAATGCGCTGCCGACTACCTTGAGCGCCCACAAGGCTCTCGGGCCAGTGCCCTTGCTTCGCGACAGAGCGCGGTGCTTTCGGACGCAACAGAACTGGAGAGAAATCTGGCGGAAGCAGAGGCGTTCCTCACGGCCAATCCAGATTACGTCGCCCTGGGCTGGCAGATCTACGCCGTCGCACCTACCGTTGTCGAGTTCTGGCAAGGGGCGAGCGACCGCAACCATAAGCGCCTGCGCTTCACGCTATCCGCCGATCACAAAGAATGGGATCGGGTTCGGCTCTGGCCTTGATCGTTAGCCATGTCCGGTTCCGGGCGATTACGATTGTAACCAGAAGTGCCGATCGTTTAGCTTTGTCATTTGATCGGAGCACGCCTGATGCCGCACGGGTTTGAACGCATTAGGCCGGAAGATTATTTAATGCGCCTTGCAGCGACTTCCATTGGACGGGCCTATAAGGCGCTTGCCGTCGAGGAACTCGCTGCTGGAACGGCCGATGTCGCCCTAGATCTCGGTTGCGGACCGGGAGCCGACCTCCGCGCTCTGGCCGAAGCAGTCGGCAGTTCAGGTCGTGTAATCGGAATCGATCATAGCCCGGACCACGTCGGCAAAGCACGCGCATCTATAAATGACCTTGGTGATAGGGTACGAGTCATCGAGGGCGACATTCACAGCCTTGAGCTCGAACCTAACACCGTGACTGTATTCACACGGACCGCGTGCTGCAGCACGTCGCTGAGCCAGCAAAGGTTATCTCGGAGATCCGGCGTGTCCTTCGCCCTGGCGGCAGGGTTGTCTTGGCTGAACCGGATTGGGATACGTTAATCATTGATTATTCGGATCTTTCGGTGGCCCGCGCTTACACCCGATTTGTGGCCGATAGAGTCATACGAAACCCCTGCATAGGGCGCCAACTCGCGGGCATGCTGGAGCGGCATGGCTTCCACGTTTCGAAAGTTTTGCCCATCACGACGGTCTTCCGGAATGTCACCGATGCCGACCAGATACTTGGCCTTTATCGTGTGACAGAGCGTGCTATTGCCGCGCGCTATATCAAGTCGGACGCCGCCCGGGTGTGGCTTGACAGCTTGGCTAATGCAACATTCTTTGCATCGATTACTTTGTTTCTTACCGTCGCTTTCCTCCCCGCCACTTTGACGCAAAAACCGGAAGCGCCAGATCAAGCCATCTAAGACTGTGAATGCCTCAGCTGTTTTCCTGTCGCGACTGCCGTATCGATCCTTGGCACCCGAGGCAGTTTTCACCAGACACCAGGAACCAATCTCCAACGTGCCTGACGGGAATACTCGTCATATCCGGGCAGCTCGGCCTGCAACAGCTGATCTTCCCATGACGTACGCAAGACAAGTACTGCCGCCGCCAGCGCAGCGGGAATGAGCGCCCAGAACGAACCCAGCGCAAGCGCCATGCCGAAGAACAACAACAGAGCGGCAATATAGCCGGGATGGCGCACGAAACGGTAGGGACCGGTATCGATCACGCGCTGATGTCGTTCGGACTGGATTCGAACACCCGGCTCGAAGAACGGATTGACCGCCTGCGCCCACGCGGTAACCGCGATGCCCGCCAGCACAGTGGCGTAACCCAACGGCATCGCCCAGGCAGGGACTGCCGACCAGTGAAAGCGCCCGGCATCGAGCGCCGCAACCGGCAGGATCGCCACCATCGCCGGCAGGATGACTGCAAGCAGCGCCTTGTCCCAGCTTTTCGTGCCTGCCTGAAACCGGCTGCGCGCTCGGTAGATCATAGGATTGACCCCGGCGAGTACGAGGGCAGAGGTGCCAAAGCCCAAGATCAGGACTGCAACGAATATCCATCCCCGCGACCAGGCGATCGTGCCCGCTGGCAGGAAAATCAGCCCAAGCAATGACAGCGGCAGGCCGACTGCATAGCCAACGGCCTTGCTGCGCGACATAGCGCTCGGTTCCCGAGGATTTTCGGTCTGTTCCATGTTGCTCGCTCCTTCGCGAAAACTGTTTCCTGCGCAGCTTTGGTCCACACGAGAAAGCCGATCGGTCGCGTCTCAGGATCGCGGCTTTTTCGAGCGCCATTGCCCCAGCGCGGTCTCCATTGCCTGGCGTATCGCCAGATAGAACTCGGCCATTTCGCAGAGGCGGTCACGCGTCGCGCCCGATGCAACGGAAGCGCCTCCGTTCTTCAGGAGTTCGGCGAGCGCGTCGAGCAAACGGTTCTGCTCGGTCAGCATGCCCTCATAATTGTCGGAAACGGTATACGAGGCGCGTTTGCTTCCGCGTTCGCCGTGACGTCGGGCAAGCATATAAGTTTCCAGCAATCGCGCGGCGACGCTTGCACTGCTCTTGCTGATCTCGAGGTCGGTCGTAATGCGGTCGAGGCTGACGGGCTCGGCGCACAGCAGCAGATAACCGTAGAGGCGCGCCGCCGTCTGGGGCACACCCCAAGGGATCAGCAGTCGCGCCGCACCCTCGATGAAGTGTTGCTCGGTGGTCGTCAGGCGCTTGTTCGATATATTCGGCATATTCCGAATATATCGAATTTTGATTAAATGTCCACGGAGCGAAAGGAAGCGAGGGAAATCCCGGACCGGCATGAGCCGGTTACAATGGGAGGGAGGGGTTGCAAAATCGCAAAAGGTCGGGAACACAAATGTCGCTTTAATCAGGCAGACCGTGTCAAAACCCATAGATAGCCACTGATTTAAGGAGCATGAAAACAGAACACGATTTCAGGATCGTTT
>NZ_JBLFFK010000027.1:0-71198 GCF_051400715.1 Neorhizobium descurainiae | reverse complement strand
CGCAATCTACAATCCCCGTCACCCATCCCCGCAACCCTCAAAAATCAGGGTCACAACAATTATTTGTTCGCGCCGGGCGGCCGGCTTTGTTTCCAAACCGGTACGCGCCACCAAGCTTGTGGAAAGATGGCGATATCGAGAGGAGCCGCTTGTCAGATCGCGCCTGGCCTACAATCCGCGACGGCCGGGAAAAATCGGAATGAAGCCGAGCACTGCGAAGTGCTATGGATTCGAACTCGAGGCATCTGACTGGGCTTCCTCAGGCACCTCCTCCCTGAATCGCGGTCCATTGGCGAGCCGCCGACCGAGCGCCTCGAGAAACTTGTCATAACGCTCACCACCCTTCGCCCGAGCGGCAGCTTGAGCGGCCTCCGGTAAAGGAGCGGTCGTATTCAGCCAGAAACGGACGAAGAGGGCGAAGGCCTCATTGGCGATGACCAGATCCCGTTCGACCCGCTGTATGCTGCGATCGATCCGGTCGAGGCGTTTGCTGATCGCGGCCTCCTTTCGCTCGTCGGCATCTGGGGAAAGGAACGAAGCAATTGCGGCTTCGGCGATGAGTGAGCTTGAATGCCCGCGCCGATCGGCAAAATCGCCGAGTTGCTGTTTCAGCTCCGGATCAAGATAGACGGAAAGCCGCTGTTTTCTGTCTGGACGTGCGGGCATGCTCACAACTCCATGCCATCGCCGGGATCCATCGAAATCTGCCGCGCGATATTGCGCATGCCGCGGGCCAGCATCTTGTTTGCAACAGCATCAGCGTCCGGTTCATCATTGTCGGGATCGAACTCGTTGATGGGTGATCGAACTGGCTCCGGCGTGATGTCCTTATGCCGCTCAAGACCTGGCTCCCGGCGCAAGCCGGCATTGGCGGCATCGTTTTCCTCCATGACTATTTCCGAGTTTTCCAACTGCCCCCTTGCCGAGGCGCTGCCGGTCACTGCGAGGGCGGGGATCTCCTTTAGCGCCGACCAATCATCCGCCTTGGGCGGAACATCGGAATTGAAAACCTCCGGGACCGGAAGAACGCGTTCCTTGAGCCGTGCATCTTCGAAATACCGGGCCTTCTTCGTCCGGATGGGCGGAACACCCGCGATCATGACGATCTCCTCGTCGGATGGAAGCTGCATGATCTCCCCGGGTGTCATGAGCGCGCGCGCTGTCTCCTGTCGGGAAACCATGATGTGCGCCAGCCACGGTGCCAGCCGGTGCCCAGCATAATTCTGCATCGCGCGCATCTCGGTGGCGGTACCTAGCGAGTCCGACACACGTTTCGCTGTCCTCTCGTCATTGGTCGCAAAGCTGACCCTCACATGACAGTTGTCGAGTATCGAATTGTTCGGACCATAGGCCTTTTCGATCTGGTTAAGGCTCTGGGCAATCAGGAAAGCCTTGATGCCGTAGCCCGCCATAAAGGCGAGCGCGCTCTCGAAGAAGTCGAGCCGGCCGAGCGCCGGGAACTCGTCGAGCATCATCAGCATTCTGTGGCGGCGACCCTTCGCATGAAGATCTTCCGTCAACCGACGGCCGATCTGGTTGAGAACCAGGCGAACGAGCGGCTTGGTTCTGGAAATATCGGATGGCGGTACGACCAGATAAAGCGTGGCCGGCATCCCCTCCCCGATCAGATCGGCAATGCGCCAATCGCAACGGCTGGTTACGGCTGCAATCACCGGATCGCGATAAAGGCCCAGGAAGGACATCGCGGTGCTCAAGACGCCGGACCGCTCGTTATCGGATTTGTTGAGCAATTCACGGGCGGCGCTGGCGACGACCGGATGTGGCCCGTCCTTACCGAGATGAGGGGTGGTCATCATGGCCCTCAGCGTCATCTCGATCGGCCGGCGCGGATCCGAGAGGAAAGCGGCGACACCGGCAAGCGTCTTGTCCCGTTCGGCATAGAGAACGTGCAGGATCGCACCGACCAGGAGAGAGTGGGACGTCTTCTCCCAATGGTTCCGTTTTTCCAATGATCCCTCGGGATCCACCAGGACATCGGCAACATTCTGTACGTCCCGTACCTCCCATTCGCCCTTGCGCACCTCCAGCAGCGGATTGTAGGGAGAGGAATTCGGATTGGTCGGATCGAACAGCAACACGCGACCGTGTCTTGCCCGGAATCCCGCGGTCAGCTCCCAGTTCTCACCCTTGATATCGTGAACGATGCAACTGCCCGGCCATGTCAGCAGCGTTGGCACGACAAGTCCAACCCCCTTGCCCGATCGTGTCGGAGCAAAGCAGAGCACATGCTCGGCACCGTCGTGACGGAGATAATCGCTCTCATAGCGGCCAAGCACCACGCCATCATCATCAAGCAGGCTGGCCTTCTCGATCTCCTCGCGTTCGGCCCAGCGGGCAGAGCCGAAGGTGCGAACGTCTTTCGCCTCACGCGCCCGAAAGATCGACATGAAGACGGCGACCACGATGGCGATCAACCCGCCGGACGCGGCGATCGCTCCGCCTTCGAGGAAGACATCCGGCGCATAGGCATCGTAGAAATACCACCACCAGATGAGAGCCGGCGGCGGATAGATCGGCAGGCCGGCGAGTTCGAACCAGGGAGAGCCAAGCTGCGGCTGGAAGCCGAGCCGCCAGGCGACCCATTGCGTCGCGCTCCAGACCGCAACGGGCACGGTCAGGAAGACGGCAATGATCTGTCCCCATAGCAGGCGCGTCGCCGACAAGCCGGAAACTCCCTTCCAAACATAGTTTCATGTCCAGACGAAGGGAGTTTTTGGCGCTATTTCAATATCATAGGCCGGGAACGAGGTAGGCCGGCGAAAGCCGTAGTAAAAATACTTGCGGGCTGCGGGGTCGGTTGGTCCCGGCACCGCCCACTACTGTATGGTCGGCAACTGCTTCAGAGGATTGGCGAGCGGAACGCCCAGCGGCTCGAAATGGCGCTCGTTGGCCGTCAGAACGGTGAGACCATGCGCGGCGGCAGTAGCCGCTATGGCGATGTCCTCGAAACCGGGATCGTGAGCACGTGTCCGGTCGAGCATCAGGCCAGCCTGCCCTGCTTCCTCGATACCGAACGGCAGGATGCGACCAGCATAGAAGTGCTCCACGGCCGATAGCCAGCGGCGCAGATTCTGCGCCTTCGTCGTGGCCTCGATCCTTACAGCGCGGGCAATGCCGGCTTCGATCTCGGCAATGGTGATCACCGAAAGATAGAGCTGATCGCTATGCGCACGCACCCAGGCGGCGAACGCCTCGACACCGACTTGGTGTTTGGTCGGCGCATCGGCCGACACGATGTTGGTGTCCAGAAGATACAAGATCAGATGCCGTTTTCACGCAACGCACGGGCGGGCTTGCGCGGACGTTCGGGAATATCTGCCGGCTCACCGGGAAATGCCAGAAGCAGGTCGGCAAAATCCGGCACCTTGGAAACCCGTTGCCATTCCTCGAAGGAAACTAGCACGGCTTCCTTGCGCCCATGACGGGTGATAACGGTTGCCTCTCCGGCCACGGCCTGATCAACCACAGCCGAAAGCGTCGCCTTTGCGTCCTTGAGCTGAATTTCCTTCATGGCACTTCTCCATATGACTACCGATAGTCATATATGATTTCCCCAGCCTGAATCAAGCAAGAGCTGGAATTTCATTCACAAGCCAAGCCCGCGCTTGCGCCCAAAACTCCAGTCAACGCCGCCGTCCGGGCGGGCCACGCCGGATATGTGCTGGCCTATGTGCTTCTCGACGGAAGGCGTCCACGGCACGAGACTGAAGCCAAGACCATCATCGACCATCGCGAAACGGCCGGATGCCAGGGTGAAGCGCCGGCTGTAGATGCCGGCGACATATTCCCCTGCGGCGGCGTCGCGGAACGGCATGTTCATTTCTTGGGAGAGCTTTTCGCCGAGCGCGTCCAGTTCACGTTGTCGGAGCGTACCGAGCAGGTTGCGGGCGAAGACAACACGTTCGCCCTGCCGCCGCGCCAGCCCCTCTTCGATCAGGTGTTCGGCCCGCGCCTCCATCGCCTGTTTCACCTCCAGCCCGAAGCCGCCGCCGAGATCGACCGCATCGCGGGCGACAAGCTGGCGGTCGAGCCAGGTGGCGCCGTCGGCTGTGGTCTGGGTCTCGATCGGAAGATCGGAACGGACAGCCAGTGCGACGCGACGCTCACCGCGCGCGTCCTCGAACGACCGCAGCTCGACGATCGATCCCAGCGCGCCGTCCCCGGCCGCCTCGATGTCGGGAAGACGGATGTGATGGGTGCGGCCGTCTACGCCGTCGACCACGGCAAAGGCCGTGCCGCGCAGCTCGTCGTCCAAGCCGAGCTCGACCAGCCGGCCGATGACCGGCTCGCCATGCGTTTCGCCGGAGAGCACGTAGTCGGTCAGCCCGCGCTCGATGCCGCGTTCGGTCAGCGCCCGGTGCATCCGCTTGATGATGTCGCCGCGCTCGCCAACCTCGCGCAAGGTGGCTTCCGCCTCTTCGGCAATCACCCATTGGCCGGGGCCGGAAGCTTGGGCGAGACCGAGGCTTTCGAGCTTGCGCAGCCGCCCGACCTTCAGGGACAGATATTCGTCCGGCTTCTGGTCCGGCGCCGGAGCGAGATCGAGAAAGCCGTAGCGATCGGCATCGCGGACCAGCTGGCGGTCGAGCTGCGTCCAGCGCTCGGCGTCGATCTGACGTTCGATCGAGCGGCGGATGTCGATGTCGGTGTGCGGTCCGAGTTCCTGGATGATGAGGTCCTGCGCCCGGTTGCGCATCCCCTCCTTGATGTAGTCGCGGGAGATGACGAGGTCGTTGCCGTCGTGGGCGCGGCCGCGCAGGATGACATGGACGTGGGGATGTTCGGTGTTCCAGTGATCGACGGCGACCCAATCGAGCTTCGAGCCAAGATCCTTCGCGACGCTCGCCATCAGTTCGCGAGTGAAGCTCTTCAGGTCGGACATTTCCAGGGCATCGTCCGGGGAGACGATGAACCGGAAATGATGCCGATCATCCTTACAGCGTTCAGCGAAATCCTTCACGTCCGCTTCGTCGGTTTCCGGATCGAACATGCGGGCCTTCTCGCCGTCACGGTTGACGCCGTCGCGGCGCAGGTAGGCGAGATGCGCTTTGAGCGGCGCGGACCGCGCCGTGTGTCGGACGACGCGGGTCTTGATGACGGCGCCGCGTGAACGGCCGGTGATAAGCCGATTGGCGCGCACGCTCGCCACGCGGCCGCGGCCGAAGCGGGAGCCGCGTCCCGAGGTGATCTTGCCGGAGCGGGACACACGCCCGCCGGCCTTCTGCGCGGCGGCCAACGCCTGGCCGATGAACGGCTTTGCCCTTTGGGCCTTGCTGGAGCGGATGCGGCCGGGCCGGACCCGGAAATCGTCGTCCCTGCTCATGGGGTTTTCCGCTGCGACGTGCGATTTTCGCAGAAATCATTCGATAATTCGCAGACGCGCTCCTCGCGCTCAAAAGCCGCGATGTGCGCGACGTTCCGGAAAAGCCAATCGAAACAACCGCCCGACCGAGCCGCAATGTGCGGCTTTTTATCCCGCCTTCCTTCGGTCGTCGGCGCCGGACCTCCTCGGCTTCCCGCAACAGCTACGACCCCGTCCCCGGTCCTGCGATAAGACACGCCAATCATGGCCGGGCCTCCCTATCTTGGGTCCGGTGCACGAACAGACCATCGGACGGCGGCGCGAGCGCCGAAAGGTCAACGATCGCGCCGCGGTTGGATGGGCGATCGGACGGAAGATCGCCCGCCGCACGACCGCCGTCACCGCGCACCGTCGCATGCGCGACGAAGAGCGGCGCGACGGACCACTCGGAGCGCGCCGGACGATATGTTTCGGCGGCAACGGCGTCGATCGTCGGCACGATCTTCGCTATGTAGTCGACCGTCTCGGCGGGCAACGGATCGCCGGTGACGAGATGCTGTTCGTAGCGGCCGGGACCAGCGTTGTAGGCGGCGAGGAAGCCGGGCGAGCCGTAAAGATCGTGCAGTTCGGCAAGATAGGCAGCGCCGGCCAGAACGTTGTTGCGCGGATCGTAAGGGTCGTCTCCAAGGCGATACCTGATGCGCAACTCCTGCCATGTCGCGGACATGATCTGCATCAGCCCCATCGCGCCTTTCGGCGAAACAGCCTGCGGATCATGATCGCTTTCGACGCGCATGACGGCGCGTATCCAGCGGTCGGGAATGGCGAAGCGGCGGGCGGCTTCCGCGACGTAGGATGCCCAGGGATCAACCGCCACGGCGACCGTGGCGTTGCGGGCCGCCGACATTGTGTGTGCCGGAGGATCAGCCGACGCCGCGCACGGTGCCGTCACGCTCATGGTGCCCGCGATGAGCCACACCATGAGCACCGGGATGGCGGCGCAAAGACCGCCGGCCCGATTGCCCATCAGCCTGCCATCGTGCTCGCGGCGGCCAAGGGCAAGGCTGCGCCGCGGGCCTAGATTTTCCGGGCGGGCAACACCTGTAGGCGTGTCCGCTTCCCGGAAAATCGGCCGCCACCCTTGACCTCTGCTGCGCGCGCCGGCCGCCCGATGGGCGATCGGGTCGAGGGGAGTGATCGGCACATGATCGATCAAGGGGAGTGAGCCTGAAGGTTCGCGAGAAGAATGGCAGCGCACGAGGGTCATGCCTGATCGTCGCGCCGCGTCTTGCGCGTCCAGTGAAGATTCCATGTGTCCTTCTTCGTGTCGGACTCAAACATGCGGGCGCGGATCGGTTCGATGAAGGAAGGGTCGTCGATGGTGACGGACAGATAGGCCCCTGCCCGGTCGCCGGTCCGATCCCACGCTGCGCCAACCTCCTGGCCATCGGCGAAGACACGGTGGCTCGGCGCGTTCTCGGCGTCGCCGCCGTCGGTCGGCAAGATGGTCACTTCGGCGTCGAGAGTAAGCGTGCGGATGCGGCCGAAAAATCCGTCGTCATTGCGGGTGAAGGTACCGATCTGGGGCATCGCGGTGGTCCTTTCGCGGTTCAAAAAAACGAGCCATCACGGCTCGTCAGGAACCGGCTCGCGGAAGCTGTCCGCAGCCGGATCGGGATCGTCGGTGGTCCAGAGCGGGATCGCCCTGCCAACCACGGTTGAACGCGGAAGCGGCCCGAAATAGCGGCCGTCGAAACTATCGGAACTGTCCCAATTCATGAAGAAGGCTTCGCCGTCGGCAATCGTCCGGCAGCCTTGCCAGATGGGCAGAGGACGGTCTTGGCCGTCGCGCTCGCGGGCCTGTCCAAAGATCGTGCCGTAGGCGGTGATCGATGCGCCGTTCCGGCAGACGGTGGTTCCAACAAGCGCCAGCACGCGCTTGAGAAGGGGCAGGCCCTTCGGCAGATAGCGGCGCTTGTCGAGGAAGCCGGCGAGCTTGTCCGGCGGCATGACGACAGCGAGGTCTCCGACCAACAGCGCGCCGCCGCGCTCGATCCGATAGAGCCCGACCGGCACGCTAGCCGACGCGTTCCAGATGAAGCGGATATCGGGCCGGCTCCAGGCCGGCACAACGATGAGGGCGGCACCGGCCAACATCACGACAAGCGTCCCACCGCGCGCCGTCATGGCTGCACCCCTTGGCGCCGCAGCCAGGCGCGATGCTGTTCGGGGGAATAGGCGCGGAAAGGCTCGTTGGCGCTGAGGCGGTTGTGGATGTGCCGCCAATGATCCGGTGCAACATCGGTCGGGTCAATGTCGAGTGCCTCGATCGCATCGATCGTCTTCAGCACGATCCCGACCTTCGGCCAGCCGTGGATGCGCAGCAGGATTTCGCCGCCGGGGCGAACGAAGGACAGCGTTTGGTATGGTTCATTGGAGCTGACAGCGCGCACGATGTCGATGCGCGAGATGATCGTGCCGTAATCGTTGCCGGCCCAGCGGACGAACGCGAAAATGCTGCCGGGCGCGAAGCTGACGATACGACGGTGGCGATCGAGCTTCTGTTCTGCAGCGATCGAACCGAAGCGTATCCAATGCTCGATCCGTTTTTCGCGCCATGTGAGTTCGACCAGCGTTCGTCCCGATGAGGTGTTGTTGAAGCGCGGTCCCATAATCATCGCTGCTCCTCCCCGCGAAGGTGCAAAGCGATGCCCGCTGGCAGCGCGATCGGGCCTTGCTCGGTGGAGATTTCGTCGGGTCGCGTTAGGAAGAATCCGAAGGATTCTGGGTTAGCACCGTTAGGACGGCGAATTATCGAAAGGCTGCGGACGGTTACGCCCGATGTCGGTCCCGGATAGTACGGCAATCCGGTCCCCGATAGTACGGGCCTTGCAGTCCTGGATAGTACGGGTCTGTCCACAGTTTGCTCACAATCTGGTCGCGCGGCGGCGCGACAGGCGTAGCGCAGCTGCAAGCGGATCGGTTGGCGTTGGGTGAAAGGTCAGGCGGATGCGGCTATTCGGATCGGTCACAAGGGCAAGCCGGTAACCGGGCAGAGGCTGCCGCCGGACAATGGCGCGCAGGTCATAGGCAAAATGCTTGAGGGGAGAGAGGGAGCCGGATTTCAGATGGAGGTGCTCGAGGTCGAAGCTCCAGCCCCATGCTTGGCGACCGCCGTGCTTGCGCACCAGACGATAAAGCCAGCGCTCGAGGCCCCCCGTCAGTTCGAAATACGCTCGATCGATGGTGAGGATCAACGCGTCATCGATAACGCCGGCATAGAACCAATCGGCGAGGATGAGTTCGATACCGAGCGGCCGGCCGGCTGCATCCAGCCGCTCCTTCCACTCGGCGATCCATGAGAAGCGATGCCGGCGCCGTTCGGCCGGTTGACGAATGGAGGTTACGACGGTGGTGGATTGCAGGCGGTCAAGCGCCGCTTTCAACCTGCCGTAATTTAGCCCGGAATCCGTTCGGCCGACGAAGGTGAGTATCTCGTATGGGGTCGCCGACATGAAGCGGGACGTACGCAAGCCTCTGTCGCGCGCCTCCACGATCTGAGAGGCTGCCCAGATCAGCACGTCAGCGTCCCATATGGTCGCCATGCCATGCTCGACGGTGGCCTCCACGCGGATTGACACATTGCCCATGCGGAAGTCGATCGGCGTTACACGGCGGGATTTGGCGAGCGAAAAGAACGGCCAGGACATGAGGTCCTGTGCGTCGCGAGCGGCGATGTCGCCGCCGGTCGGCCGAAACAGTTCGAGCTGCTGTCCCTGATATATCTTGTGCGCTGACATGGGCAGCCGTCCGCTTAGCGGGCCGCATTCGCGGCAGGGTCGCCGGCCCGTCCTTGCGGAAGACGGCTCCCCGGCGCTTCGGACGTCGACTGACGGGCGGATCCGTCGACCCAGGCTTGAAGATCAGCAATGGAATAAACCACACGCCCGCCAAGCTTACGGTAGATCGGCCCCGTTCCGTCGCAGCGGTGCTTTTCGAGCGTTCGGGGTGAGAGGTCGAGAAGGCGAGCGGCTTCGGGTGTACGTACGAAGCGTGGCCAGTTGTCGTCGGTCTTCACTTGCATTGCAGGCCTCCATCGCGGCCGCCCTCATGACGGCGGATCAGGTGCGACGATGGCGGAAAAGCTGCGGTTTGGCGGAGTGACAAAGTTGGTGGCATTGCAACCTGTCCCACCTTGCCGGATGGGTCTATGATCTCCGGAACAAATGGCCCTTCGTCCGCCCACCGTTCAGAATGCGCAGATATCCGCGCTCGATATGTTCATTTGCTTCGGTAAGAAGGCGCGCAAGCTGACGACGCTCAGGCGCGTTGCGCCATTCGACGGCCGGAAACGATCGCACATCGCGACTGAAAAGTACGCTCGCGACCTCCCGCTTGGAGGCTCCAGATCGCAGACCGTCGACCGCCCGCAGCATTTGGACGTAGCGGTGACGGTGAAATGCCGAAAGCTTCTGCCGCCGAATTACATCTCCAATCGGCTTGCCTTGGAGCAGCCGGAAGGCGCGCTGAATGCTGTGCAGACGGATCTCGATGTCATTATCGATCGGGATAATGAAGGCAGCGCGGAGGGGCGTCCAGCCGTGTGGCAGCCACAGGTTCAGCTCGCCTTCCCGTCCGGCCAATTGCAAATGGAGTCCGGCTCGGCTGTCGCGCACCACCATCATTTGCAGGAGCCGCATCGGATCTAGGTCCTGGCCACCCTGATAGGAGGAAGGAACCTCTCCGACGATGACCGTCTCATGATGCAGGTCGGGGCGCCAAACGGGGCGGGAGAAGCCAGCTTTCTTCCAAGGATCGGTCGGAAAATATGAGCCCCCACTTTGCCGGGAAGGAGCTGATCAGCGGAGCAGCCGCAGGCCCTTCTTTAGAGGCTGTCACGTAATCGATCTGATATTTGAGGTTTCTTCGCAAAAACTCAAAGGCGAAATCGCTCCGGTTAAGCGCGAATGTGTTGCTGATGAAATCCGATGATGCCCAATTGGATTCTGTTTCCATAGCTGACCCCGACGCAATACAGAAAGAGCCACCGGAGGGATATTCCCGTCCTCAGGATTGAGGACACCGATGACCGTGCCACCCGCGTGCGTGACATGCCAGAACTACGAGGGGATTTCCGATCGCTTCATTGCTTCAGCAATGGTCTGAGCTATGTTTGTCGTATCCAGTTTGTCCCTGGAATTCTTCAGATGCGAAATCACCGTTGTTTTCGAAATATTAAGTATTACAGACGTTTCCCAAGCAGTCTTCCCTCGCGAAACCCAGAATAAAACTTCCCTTTCCCTGCGAGTTAAGCCCTTCTTCGTCGACATTTCAGAAATACTCATTCTATCCTCACAAAAGAAAACCAACGCGGCAATTATCGCGTGGAGCGAATTTCATCAGGCGAACGGGTGGGGGGCATGGTCAGACGTGCCCTGTTGGGCGGTGGTGACTTTAAACCCCCATGGCATTTCGTAGACGCTCAATGGTTGTAGGTTATGCGTAACGAAAAGCTCCACGCAAGACCGGCGAATGCCGATTGATTACTATAGTATGTAGCTTTTAGGCCTGCATTCTGAATGGCTTCCCCTATGAAACTCACGGCTGTCTTCGCACGAAATTTGCGGCTGTACCGTCAAGCCGCGGGCCTCTCGCAAGAGCGGCTCGCCGAGTTCGCTGGCCTCGACCGCAATTACATCGGCAAGTTGGAACGCGAAGAAAGCTCGCCAACGCTTGATACTATTGAAGCGCTGGCAGTCGCTATGCAGATTGACGCCGAGAAGATGATCCGCCGGCTTTCTTCGGTAGACGCGAAGAAGCTATGAATTGCCTGGGAATATAAGCCTTCAGCTTACTTAGGATCGGTGTCACTTCTTTTATTGGCTCGAACAAGATTTTCGAGATCGACGCTTAGGGCGTCTGCAAGCTTGCTTAAAGAGACGATGGTAGGATTTCGACGGCCTGCTTCCAAGCCACTCAGATAAGCGCGCGTCAGTCCTGACCGGAACGACAACTCCTCCTGAGAAAGGTTGCGCTCCCGTCGTATTCTAAGAACGTTCAATCCCACTGTCGCGCGGATGTCCATCCCGCGACTTTTGGCCAGACGTTCACTCTAGTGCGACACACTATAGTGAACATTCCTCTTGACTAGCGAAGGAAAGGGCGTCTTAAATGTGCATTATATGGAACATTGTTGCTATTATCGGAACACGAAATGTCGAGTAATCAATCTCTTGAAAAGGGACTTCTCGTTCTCGGTTTGCTCAAGGAGGCGCGGGAGCCGCTAGGCGTGCGGGAGATTGCTCGGAGACTTGAACTCAGCCCGGCGGTTGCCCAGAGGCTTCTCAATAGCCTTGCTTCTTGCGGCTACGTTGAACATGCCGGCAACACCCGCCGTTACCAAATCGGATATGCGGTCCTCGGTCTTGCACAGCACGTCTTCCAAAGAGGACGTCTCCTGACGCTTGCAGAGACGGAGCTTCAGGCAATGGCAGCCGGCGGTTGCTTCAACGGCTTCCTTGGTGTCCGGCGCGGGTCGGCCGGCATCTATGTCCTAGCGGTCCAGTCGGACAGCCCTGTGGTTATCCGAAACCACCCTGGCCAAACAATGCCGCTTCACTCCACCGCGTTGGGAAAGGCCCTATTGTTCAACTTGGACGACGGCTTGATCAAGGACCTGTTGGGCGAAGCGCCGCTCCCGCGTTTTACCGACCGCACCATTACAGAGGTGGATAAACTGATCGAGCAACTTCATGTTGCTCGGCAGCAGAGGTTTGCGACAGCCATCTCGGAAAACCTCGAGGGTGTGATTTCCGTCGGCGCCCCGATCTGCGATGCAGCCGGTTCAATCACTGCCGCTATCAGCGTGGCTTTTCCTCGCGCCGTCTATCCAAAAGTAAAGCTCATCAACGTCGCTCAGAGTGTGCTGGCAGCGGCAAATCGCATTTCCAGAGAGCTCGGATTCGACGAGTCTATCGAACATTTAGGGAGAGAAAGCATCGATGCTGTTAAATGATGTGCGATTGCAGGAAGCGATGTCCAACCATGGCTTGGACGCAATTGTCGCGACGTCACCGGAGAACGTCCTGTATACGAGCGGCTTCTGGTGCCTCCCACAATGGATTCGTCGGGGGCCGCAAGCATTCGTGGTGCTGGTCGCCCCGGCAATTGATGATCCCGTGGTCATCACGGGTACGTCGACGCTTGACCTGATCGCCGATCAAAACGTCCAAGCGCGCGTGCGACGCTATGGCGCCTTCACGGTCGACACGGATCTCGCGACAATTCTCGATCCCGTCAGCGCTCGGCAGGCGGAGCTTCATCACCTGATCGATGATCGAGATGCTCTTGCCGCTCTCGTAGCCGAGATTCGCGCCGCAGGCCTTTCAGGAGCACGCATTGGGATCGACGAGATCGGCTTGCTCCCCGGTAACGTGGAGAGACTTCGGAGCGAGTTGCCTGACGTAACATGGATCCCGGCATCGTCCCTCCTTCGCTGGGTGCGTGCGGTCAAGACACCTGAGGAGATCGACCGGCTTCGTAGCATCGGCGGCATTACCGAGCGCTCGATTTCAGCAGCGTTCGATGTGGCTGTGAGCAGTGGAGCTACCGAGCTTTCGCTGGCAAGGGCCTTTCATACTCAGACAATAAAAGAGGACGCTTTCCCGGTGCTCGGATGCATCGGCTTCGGTGAGCGCAGTGCTCTCATGAATGTACAACCCTCGGACCGCGAGCTCCGCGAAGGTGATATCATCCGGTTCGATGTGGGTGGGCACTTTCGCAATTACCGTGCCGACATTGCTCGCAATGCATGCTTCGGGGAGCCTTCCCCTGATGTTCGTTTGAAGTACGACGCTCTCAATAAAGGCGTGAAGCGGGGCATTGAGCACATTCGGCCCGGTATTCCGGCTTCGAAGATCTTCGAGGTCGTCGTCGAAACCGTACGCAAGGAGGGCATTCCTCACTATCACCGCAGTCACGTCGGGCACGGAATTGGACTGGATGGCTACGATCTGCCGCTTCTATCTGCTTCAAGTCAGGACGTCCTCGAAGCAGGGATGGTTCTGTGCATCGAAACCCCCTACTACGAAATCGGGCGCGTTGGCTTGCAGGTTGAGGACATGCTCGTCGTCCGGCCGGACGGAGCGGAGATGCTGACAAACGCCGGCAACAGCCTCCTGGTGCTGAACTGATGACCCGCCCCTTCGCATATGCATGCTATCGGTGTGACAGCGAACTGCCGGTCGGGCATGCGATCGATTCACGCGGCTGCCCGAGATGTCTCGACGAAGCTCCCTCGAATTTGAAGCTGGTCTATCGGGGAACCATTTCGGAAGAAGGCAAGCCTACAAAGAAAGAGCAGCCGCCGTCGCTCTGGCGTTATGCGAATAGGCTGCCCTTTGGAGAGGACGCTGCCGTTTCGCTCGGCGAAGGATTGACGCCTCTGCGTCCGGCAGCGCGGCTCGGCGCGGAAATCGGCGTCCCCGCTCTCTTCATCAAGAATGAAGGATATAATCCGACTTGGTCTCACAAGGACCGTTTTTCCACCGTCGCCATCACAGCCGCACAGCAGGCCGGTGCGAGCACCGTTGCGACCAGCTCGACCGGTAATGCTGGCGCCTCGCTCGCAGCCTATGCCGCACGTGCCGGGCTTTCCTGCGTTGTCGCGACTGCGGCTGGTTCGGCCGGCCCTATGCTGACCCAGATCGAGAAATACGGTGCTCAGGTCATCCCCTTCGAAAACAAGTCCGATCGCTGGGCCTTCCTCGCGGAAGGTGTCGAGCGATTTGGCTGGTTCGCGACCTCGCCCTATCGGCATCCGGTCGTCGGCAGTCATCCGATCGGAATAGAGGGGTACAAGACTCTCGCGTTTGAGATCGTCGAACAAATGGGCGGCGCGGTGCCAGACTGGTGCGCCCTTCCCGTTTGCTATGGCGACGCACTCGCGGGCCTCTGGCTCGGCTTCAAGGATCTGCTCAGGGACGGCGAGATAGCGCGAATGCCGCGCCTGCTTGCCGCCGAGGTGCACGGATCGCTAGCGCTTGCTCTCCATCAAGGCATCGATCGCGTTCCAGATGTAACGGTGAGGTTCAACACATTGGCAGTCTCGATCGGCGCGACCCGAAGCACGTTCCAGGCGCTCAAGGCATTGCGAGAGACGAGAGGGATCGCTGTGCCGGTTTCCAACGACGGTCTTATTGCCCTTCAGGAGAAGACCGCAGGCATGGAGGGGATATTCCTAGAGTTGTCCTCAGTTGCACCGATAGCAGCCATCCTCACTGCGAGACAGCGGGGAGTCATTGGCCCCCATGAAACTGTCGTGGCCGTCGTCACGGCGTCCGGCTTGAAGGACATCGACAAATCGATGCCGGCAGCGAGTTCCCGCTCGTTCAGAACCGTGGACTCGGCACTGGAGGTCATCAAGGTCTAGGGAGGAAATCGCATACCACCGGGATGTCCGGTGCTCATTAAGTAGATAAGGGAACATCAAATGAAGAGAAGAGCTTTTTTGACGGCCACCGCACTCCTCGCGGCGGCCGGTCCTCGACTTGCGTCTTCAGCGTCGGGACCTTACCCGGCCGGCAATCCAACAATAGTCGTTGGCTTTGCAGCCGGCGGCGCGGGCGACATCGCAGCCCGCGTCGTTGCCAACTACGTGAAGGAGACACGTGGTTTAGCGGCGACACCGGATTTCCGTCCAGGCGCAGGCGGAACAATCGCGACCGACCAGGTTCGCCGCGCGCGGCCCGACGGATCAGTCCTGTCGCTTTATTCCGTCAGCCCGTTGCTCGTCGCACCGCATCTCCAGAAAGTGCCCTATGACTCGACGCGTGATTTCACCTACATTGCAAGCTACGCAGGAATTTCCGTCCCCTGCTTCGTGCGCAGCGACAGCCCTTTCAAGTCCTGGGATGAACTGCTCGACTATGCGCGCAAAGAACCGGAAAAGCTGAAATGGGCAACGGCCGCACCCCGCGGCCTTGCGCACATCGCAACGGATGCCGCGTTCCGCCAGGAGAAGGTGACAGCGACATTCGTCCCGTTTCGCGGCGGTGCCGATGCTGTGACTGCACTGTTGGGCGGGCATATCGATATGGTTGTTTCATCGGACTTCGGGCCCCATCTTGCGGCGGGTTCGGTTCGCTTGCTGGCTGAAACAAGCCCCAACCCCAAGGCCGCGCATCCTGACACCGTGAGCTTTGCCGAGCGAGGCTATCCGATCGCAATTCCCGCGTCCTACGGGCTCTTCGGGCCACCAGGCCTGCCGAAAGAGATCGTCGCGTGGTGGGAAGATGCCATCCGCGAAATGATCACGACCGCCATGTATGCGGATTTCCTCAAGATCATAAACGGATATCCGCTCTTCCAAGAAAGTGGCGAGTTCACGCAGATGGCCCGAGAAGCGTACGGGGATATCGGGCGTCAGGTCGAAGCGATGGGGATCCGCTTATGAATGTCGCCCCTCTCGTTCCATATACCCTCGCTGCCATCGGGCTCGGTGCAGCGGCAAATGCCCTTGAGCTTCGATTGTGGACCTACGGCGAACCGGGGGCAGGATTGTTTCCATTCCTGGCGGCCATCCTGCTTATTGTTACCAGCCTGCTTTCGACGCGGGAGAAAGTACCCGAAGAAGAGGCAATCGAGCTTCCTCGTCTTATCGGTTACTCCGCTGCGCTCGCGGGATTCTGCCTGATGTTGAACATCGTCGGCTTCGCACTGGCCGCGCTGCTGTTCCTAATAGCGGTCCTCACCCTCATCGAACGCATGGAATGGAAAAAGGGCATTCTCCTGGCGGCGCTCTTCGCCTTTTCGACATGGGGCTTGTTTGAGGGACTTCTATCGGTCCCTCTCCCTCAGGGCATGTGGAGGATGTAATGCTCGACTCCCTTACGCAGCTTCTTATGGGGCTTGGAATTGCTCTTGAGCCTGCCAACCTTGCGGTCGCACTTCTGGGAGCGATCCTGGGAACCGCGGTCGGCGTTCTTCCCGGCCTTGGCCCTTCCGCCACGGTCAGCCTCCTGCTGCCCGTCACCATGGTGCTTGACCAGACAAGTGCGATTATCCTGCTTGCCGGTATCTACTACGGCTCCCAGTATGGAGGCTCAATCACATCGGTGCTGATGCGTGTGCCAGGAGAGGCATCAAGCGTCATGACATGCTTCGACGGCTATCCCATGGCTCGCCAGGGGCGTGCCGGGGCCGCATTGGGGATCAGTGCCTTCGGGAGCTTCATCGCTGGGATCAGCGCGACCTTGGCGATCGCGATCGTCGGCCCCGCCTTTACATCGGTGGCACTCGCATTCGGACCGGTCGAGAAAGCATCTATCGTCCTGCTCGGCCTGGTGCTTGCCGCAAGCATTGGGAGCGGATCGCGTGTAAAGGCTTGGACGATGGTGGCTCTCGGGCTTCTTCTTTCGACCACCGGCGTCGATCTGATTTCCGGTGAGGAACGTTTCGCTTTTGGGATCAGTTACCTTCGCGACGGCTTCAACATCGCCGTCCTGGCAATGGGCCTGTTCGGAGTCAGCGAAATGCTGATGATGATCGAGAGGAGGAGTTCTGCGGAATCTGCGCCGATCCCATCCTATCGTCTGAGGGAATTGCTCCCGACAGGCAAAGACTGGCAGGCTTCGAGAGGACCGATCGCGCGCGGGACGGTGCTCGGGTTCTTCCTTGGTCTGCTGCCGGGCGGCGGGGCGCTGGTAGCCGGCTTTGCCAGTTACCTGCTCGAAAAGAAGCTTTCCCGCTCCCCAGAGCGCTTCGGCAAAGGGGCGATCGAAGGTGTAGCCGGGCCTGAAAGCGCCAATAATGCGGCCGCCCAGGCGAGCTTCATTCCGATGCTCTGCCTCGGAATTCCCGCGAATGCTGTGATCGGGATCATTATGGGTGCACTGCTGATGCAGAATGTCGTCCCGGGCCCACAAATCCTAACGGAGCATCCTGAGCTTTTTTGGGGTATCGTTGCCAGCATGCTGGTCGGCAATGCGATGCTGGTTGTGCTCAACGTGCCGCTGATCCGGATATTCGTGCTGCTCCTGCGCATACCCGCAGCGATGATGGCTCCGCTCATCGTATTGTTCTGCGTCATCGGTGCGTTCAGCATGAACAATAGCTTGTTCGATGTCGGCGTGGTGATCGGATGCGGTGTGGTCGCCTATGGACTGCGCAAGGCCGGCTTCGACCTGGCTCCGCTCCTGTTGGCGTTCCTGCTCGGCTCATTGCTCGAAGAAAACCTCCGGCAAGGTTTGATCCTCGGGCTCGGCAATCCCCGGATCTTCGTGGAGAGCCCGATCAGTCTGACGGTGATACTTTTCACGGTCGCCATTCTGATCGCACCGGCCGTGAAGGATTTGAGGACGCGCCTGATCCGCAAGCCCTGCTGAGACCCACCGGCGGACCGCTTAGAGCCGCCGCGTCGCTGATAAAGAACGCTCGATAAATGGGAGAGAGAGCTGTCAATGCAGAACGAGCACCTGAAAACGATCGAACAACGCGTTTTGTGGCTATCGCATTGGATGATCCATCACGCCAACCACATCCGTCCAAAGGCCGACGGGATCAAGGTGGGCGGCCATCAGGCATCGTCCGCTTCTCTGGTGTCGATCATGACGGCACTCTACTTCTCGGCGTTGCGTCCCGAGGACCGCGTGGCCGTGAAGCCCCACGCATCTCCAGTCTTTCATGCGATCCAGTATCTCATGGGCAACCAAACTCGCGAGAAGATGGAGAATTTCCGCGGCTATCACGGCGTCCAGAGCTATCCGAGCCGGACCAAGGACGTCGATGACGTGGATTTCTCAACCGGATCCGTCGGTTTGGGTGTCGCGATAACGTCGTTTGCATCAATGATCCAAGACTATGTGGCCGCAAAGAGCTGGGGAAAGGACTTAAACCCAGGACGAATGATTGCCCTGGTCGGCGACGCCGAGCTGGATGAAGGCAATATCTACGAATGCCTGCAAGAGGGATGGAAACATGGCCTGCGCAACACGTGGTGGATCATCGATTATAATCGCCAGTCTCTCGATGGCATCGTGCATGAGGGACTTTTCCGGCGGATCGAGGATATCTTCAGCGCCTTCGGCTGGGACGTGGTCCGCATCAAGTACGGTGTCCTGCAACGCGCCGCCTTCGAAGAGCCGGGCGGGCTCCGGCTGCGGGAATGGATCGATAATTGCCCCAATCAGCTCTATTCGGCTTTAACGTTCATGGGCGGAGCCGTCTGGCGCAAGCAGCTCATGGACGATCTGGGCGACCAGGGAGATGTGACGGCGCTGATCGAGCGGCGTAGCGACGAGGAACTCGCCACGTTGATGGAAAATCTCGGTGGCAACTGCGTCACCACCATGGCGGAGACTTTTGCCGCTATCGATCACGATCGCCCGACCTGCTTCCTGGCTTACACTATCAAGGGCTGGGGAACACCCATCGCAGGCCACAAGGATAATCACGGCGGGTTGATGACCAAATCCCAGATGGCGACATGGCAGGCTCAGATGGGCGTGCCCGAGGGCCAGGAATGGGAAAAATGGACGACGGTCGATGACCCGGAACGGCTAAAGGCTTTTCTCGACACCGTCCCCTTCTACTCGAAAGGCCGGCGCCGCTACGAGGATGACGTGATCGCGGTCCCCACTATTGCCGTCGGCAGCGAGCGCGAAATCTCCACGCAAATGGCTTTCGGCAAGATCCTGGACGACCTTTCCAAGAGCAGCAACGATCTGGCCGCCCGCATCGTGACGATGTCGCCGGATGTAACCGGAACGACGAGCCTTGGTCCTTGGGTCAATCGCCGGAAGCTTTTCGCTCGCGAAACGCGCGCCGACGTATTCATGGACCAGAAAATTCCCTCCACGGCCAAATGGGAGTTCACGCCGGAAGGACAGCATATCGAACTCGGCATCGCCGAGATGAACCTATTCCTGCTCCTGGGTGCAGCCGGTCTTTCACACTCTCTTTTTGGCAAGCGGCTGCTGCCTATCGGAACGGTCTATGACCCGTTCGTCGCGCGTGGTCTGGATGCGCTGAATTACGCGTGCTACCAGGACGCCCGCTTCATGATCGTGGGTACGCCTTCAGGTGTCACGCTGGCACCGGAGGGTGGTGCCCACCAATCCATTGGCGCGCCGCTGATCGGCATGTCGCAGGATGGCCTTGCCTCCTTCGAGCCGGCCTTCGTCGACGAACTTGCCGTGATCATGGCCTGGGCGTTCGACTATATGCAAAGAGATGGAAGCGGCGATCCGGATGAACGAACCTGGCTTCGCGATGAAACCGGCGGCTCTGTATATCTGCGGCTCTCAACGAATCCGATCGAACAACCCGTAAAACGGCTCGACGACGGCTTTCGACAAGGCGCCGTGGACGGCGCCTACTGGCTTCGCAAACCAGGTCCTAACTGTGAGATCGTGATCGCTTATCAGGGTGTCATTGCCCCGGAGGCAATCAAAGCCGCCGGGATGATCAGCGAAGGACGGCGCGACGTGGGCGTTTTGGCGGTGACCTCCGCCGATCGACTGCATGCCGGCTGGACGGCCGCACAGCGGGCCCGCGCGCGCGGAATGATCGCGGCACGGTGCCATGTCGAGCAACTGATGATGAATGTACCCCCGCATTGCAAGCTCATAACAGTTATCGACGGGCATCCGGCAACCTTGTCCTGGCTCGGATCGGTCACCGGACATCGGACAATACCGCTGGGAGTCGAGCATTTCGGGCAGACGGGCACGATCGCCGATCTTTACCGCCATTTCGGAATTGATGCGGCTGGTATCGTGGAAAAAGTCAATGGCCTGACGTATGGCCGGCCACTCGCAAGACCTCTTTCGATCGCGTGGTCCAATCCGTAACTAACAGGCTGGACAAGAGCATAGGAACACTCAATGCAGGGCGCGGTTGATCCCAGCGCCCTGCCCTCCCCGAAAACCTCCATCGGTTTTACGGAGACTGCGGCTCGGTCACGACTTCGACCACCTCCCGCGAACGGATGAAGCCGCCGAGATCGCCATCCATGCCGTTGAACAAGTCGACAATCGCCCCGCGGGTAACCGGCAGCGTATGAAGGCGCACAATCTTCATATCGCGCAGCGGCTGTTGCCGTCCCTCTTCTTCAATCAGCGCCGTCCTGAACGCCACGAGGTCGTTGCGCGCCTCGTCTACCGATTGGTAGAACTGGCGTGCGCAGTTTTCCAGATCGTCGCCGTAGGAGTAAGTATAGAAGGTAAAGCCCTTGTCGGTCCCTTGATCGATATCGGCCATATCACGGTTTCCAAACAGAGCATTCGCGGTACGCCCCCGCCTATGCTCATTGACCCCTGGTGACCGGGGAGTTCGAAACCGTCACGAAACGGCCCTGTAGCCTTTAGCCGGAGGCCTGTTGCATACGCCACAGGCTCCCCGACCATAAGG
The DNA here is from genome assembly GCF_051400715.1 of Neorhizobium descurainiae. NCBI lineage: Bacteria > Pseudomonadati > Pseudomonadota > Alphaproteobacteria > Hyphomicrobiales > Rhizobiaceae > Neorhizobium > Neorhizobium descurainiae. The sequence goes on along the minus strand of NZ_JBLFFK010000027.1, from coordinate 50,467 downwards.
TCAAGGAGTGTGGTGCCGTAGCAGCCGACACCAACTTTCGTGAGGGGTTTCGACGCCCCACGGCAGCGCGTCACTGCCTTATGTTCATTCTAGTATACCGATCCTCGGTTGTCGCGCTTTTTTTTTGCATTTGCTTCGGGCGCTCAACAGGGGAATTGAAGGCAAAGACAAGGACTTGCCAGAGGGAGAGAATAGCTTGCTCTGCGGTCAGTGGTGCGACTCAGATGCAAAATGTTGGGCGATCAGGGAGGAGAGAAAGATGCGCAGGATCTCGCCGTTCTCGTTCTCGTCTTCCCAGATCATTGTATAGAGATCATCAGTGTCCAGCACGAAGGACACCTTGCGCCGCATGGCAGCAAATGTCCGGCAAGGATGGTGGAGAAAGACAAGGCCTGCGCTTTCGACGCTTCGAAACTCTCCCCTTGAGACACCAGATCGCCACCGGCAACAGCGCTGTTGAGCCATGCCGCCCGCGCGTCAATGTAGGCCGAGATTAACCGCTCGAGTTCGAAATCTTGTGCGGATTCCTTCATGCCGGGGCTCGCTGGACATGGCCGCATATTCCTTTGTAACTTACTCTTTTGGGCGCTAAGTTACGATTATGATAAGTCTTATAACTTTCGCTTTCAATACTAAAGTTTCCAAAAGGGAAAGTTTTGATCACAGCTGAACAATGTCGAGCCGCACGCGGCCTGTTGGACTGGACCCAAGCTGAACTGGCTCGGCGCGTGTCGATCAGCGTAGTTTCGCTCCGGGCGTTTGAAAGAGGCGGAGAGATGCGAGCTTCAAATTTGAAACTGTTGAAGCTAACTTTCGAGCAAGCCGGCGTGGTCTTCATCCCCGAAAACGGTGGCGGCGCGGGCGTACGGCTGGCAAAGCCGCGACATGCGGAATGAAGGGGCGGCAATTTAAGACTTGCCAAACCGAACCCACGTGATCATATGTAGGTAAAATCACTACTTTGGGATTCCTGCCATGGAAAAAGCCGTATCAGCAGCGGAGGCCAATCGCCGTTTCTCCCTGATCCTCCGCGAGGTTCGGGAGGGAGACAGCTATGTTGTAACCAGCCATGGTAAACCCGTTGCGCGCATTCTTCCTGCCGGCGCTCACCAGGAGACTGCCACGGGCGCTCGATCTGCCCTGATTTCCCGCCTCGAAAAACAGCCCATCGTCCATGCCGGAAAATGGTCGCGCGACGAGCTCTACGAGGATGACCGGTGAGGGTTGCGTTCGACACGAATGTCCTTGCCTATGCAGAAGGGGTCAATAGCGGCGAGAAACGCGATGTCGCGCTTGATCTCGTGCGGCAACTTCCACAGTCATCCGTTGTCATTCCGGCGCAGGTCCTCGGTGAGCTCTTCAACGTTCTGGTGCGCAAGGCCGACAGAAGCCGCAGTGAAGCGCGGGACGTCCTGCTAAGCTGGAAAGATACGTTTCTGGTCATGCCGACCACGGCGGAAACAATGATGATCGCTGTCGATCTCGTGACAGATCACCGGTTCAGCATATGGGATGCCGTTATCCTGGCGGTCACCTCACAGGCGGGCTGCCGCCTGCTCCTATCGGAAGACATGCATGAAGGCTTCACATGGGGAGGCGTAACCATCGTCAACCCCTTCGCGGTCCCGCGGCACGAGCTTCTGTCCATCCTGCTGAGCGGTCACCCAAACTGAGCGTACGAACCGGGACGTTGAACGAGCTGAGGCCCTTACAGCGGCCGCCGGGCCCACCGCATGTATGTCCAATCGCCCTCACCGGCTGGGGCTATCTCGGATAGCTCTGTCGGCTCGTTCAATGCGGCGGCCGGCCAATCGGCTTGGGACGTTAGCCATTCGTCCGAATAGACCGTGGATTGATAGCGATAGCCTTTGTCCGGCATGACGACCACGACCGTCTCCTCTGGATGGCTTCGGGCATACCAGGCACCCACGAGTGCCGCCGCACCGCTGGTCGGGCCGACATACATCGCATGACGGCGGTACAATTTCCTGGTGGCGCCAAACGCTTGCAACGCGCCCACCCAATGCACCTCGTCAATCAGCGTATGATCGAGGTTCTTGGGGACAATGCTGTTGCCGAGGCCGCGCAGCAGCCGGGGACCGGCCACATGTCCGAAGAGCACGCTGTTGTTGGTATCCACGGCGATGGCGCGCATCTCGGGAAAGAGCGAACGGAGATAGCGCGTCGTCCCGCTGAGCGATCCGCCGGAGCCGACACAGCCAACGAGGCAATCGATCCTGCCGAGCTTTTCCACGATCATCTCGGCAAGTCGCGAATAGGCGGCGGGATTGTCCGGATTGTCATATTGCTTCGGCCAGAATGCGCCTGGTTTGCTTTCCAGCACCCGGTGCAGTTCCGCAAGCCGGCCGCTCTGATTGCCGGTCCGGCTCTCGTCTTCCACCAAGGTGACGGAAGCGCCAAGCTGTTTCAGTCGTTCCTCGAATCCCGCATCCATCAGGCTTGTGGCGCTGACGATCGTGAGCCCGTATCCGCGAACGGCAGCAAGCATGGCAAGCGCCATGGCGAAGGTGCCCGAGCTCGTTTCGGCGATATGGCCGCCCGGTTGCAAGGCACCGCTTTCTTCGGCGCGATCCAGCATATAGCGGGCCGGCAGGAGCTTCATGAGATGAAACTGCGCGGCATAAAAGTTTGCCCCGAGCTCGACCATGCGCGGCGTTTCGTAGTCGAGAAGAAAGGACAGCTGCGGTTGCACGTTCATCCCCATACCGGCATGGCATCGGCATTCACGGCAAACCTTACGATATCGGTGAAGCCGGCCTCGCGGGCAGCTGTTGCGGCGCGCTTTGCCCGAGATGGTGCATCGAACGCCTTTCCGTCGAGCAGAACGCCCATCAGGTTTCCGCTATGGGCAACCTGCACACCGCAACCGTCGTTCTCTTCACAAATTCGAAGAAGCTCCTCGAAATGCTTTTTTGGAAGATGTCGCTGGTTGATGCGGGCGCTGGCCGTCGCGACGTGTCCCAACAGGCTGGCATCCTCATCAACGATAGCGCGGCGGGCAAGTCCGCGCAGCACACGGAAGCTTTCGATTTCCGAACTGTCATATTGGGCCGGTGAGAAGGCGATCGTATCCACGGGCGGATCATCTCGTGAGACAAATCCAACAACGTACAGGGGTGGATAATCGCCGGGAAAATATTCGAGCACCCTTCCCTCGCGATGCGCAAAGAGGACCACCCGCTCGCCGAAGGCAATGCTGTCGCTTGCGGTTTCGGCCTCGACAGCCAGCCGGCAAATCAAAGACCGCCGCAGCTCCACGCCTGTCGCGGCGGCAGCAGCGCGGATTGCCGCGACGACGTCCGCCGTCGATGATCCGTAACCGTAACCAATGGGAATTGAGGTTTCGATGGTGAGGCATCCGGAGACTTGGGAGTATCCCAATTCCTGGAAGGTCAGCGCTGCGGCTTTCGCAGCCTTGCTGCGGCCGGGCGGACGCGTGCGGATGTCCCTGCCATCCTCAGGCCAGAAAGTGGCGATGGATTCCGCACATGGAAATGGAAGCGTGAGGAGCGCGCGATGAAGTCGGCCCGCCTCGTCCAGGAAGACACCTTGCAGGATCTCACCATGATGGGCGCTGGCCCTGCCAGTTCCGACACGTAGCGGTCGGGAATAGACGTGGCCTAGAGTTGTGCGGGTTTCGAATGGAAAGCTGTTGGGAAAGGACATGGAGCGCCCTCAAAGAGAATCGTGACACGTCGTAAGTTTTCTCGGAGCGAGCGATGCTGTCTCTCCTCATTTATGAGGATAAACAATAACTTGACATGGATTTACGCTCTAACGAGTTCTTGAAGAGACGTGATCTTCTGACCATGTCGGCTGGTTGATTTCCGAGTTGCGAGCCGGGCGAAGCCCGGCGAGCGCCGCCACGCGCGCTTCACGGAGCCGTGAAAATCTGTCATAGACTGTTCTCTCGGGACACCATGCGACGGACCGATGGATCGGACGCGGCGGAACTCGTTCACCGCGTCCGATCCAATCTTTTATGATGCCCGCTCCAACAGGACCTTTGCCTTTCCTTCAAGCTCAAGGCGGGTATCCTGATGCGCCTTGGTGCGGGCGTGCGCCGTCAATCCCTGCACAAAGTCGAAGATGCTTTCAGGCGGGCGGCCCTCCTCCTGCAACACTGTCTCGATGATCCTGCCGGTCTCCGCCTTGCTGAACCCGCGACGGCGAAGGAAGGTTTCACGATCCTCATCGGTGCGGGCGACGATCTTTTCGCGGGCCGCCTTGATGCCGGCGACAAAGGGCGCGGGCGAGGAATTGGCGAAGCTCTTCAGCGCCGGGGCCGCTTGATGCGCGAAACGCTGCGCCGCGAACTTCGAATGCCGGATGGTGATTTCCTCGAAATTCTCGACGCCCCACAAGCAACGGTTCATGCAAACCGCCCTGAGATAGAAGCTGGCGATGCCGAGCGTCTTGCTGCCGACTTCGCTGTTCCAGCAATAGAAGCCTCGGAAATACAAATCGGGCTCTCCGTTCGGCAGGCGTCCGGCCTCGATCGGGTGCGTGTCGTCCACCAAAAACAGGAAAACATCCCTGTCCGAGGCGTAAAGCGTGGTGGTGTCCTTCGTCACGTCCACGAAGGGGTTATGGGTCATGGTCGCCCAATCCAGCACGCCCGGCACCTTCCACATCGTATCGCCCACGCCATTGCCCGCGATCTTCATCACCGCTCCGACAAGCTCATGATCCCAGATACGCCCGTAGTCCGGGCCGGTCACGGCGCGCAATTCAATCCGGCCGTCGTCCGTTTCCAGCGTCTTGACCAGTTCGGCGCGATGCGAAAGCAAACCATGCTGCAGGTTGATGCCTGCCAGCGGCCCGGGGAGCTGCCGCATATAGGATGCCGGTGCACCCACGAGGCTGCAAAGCTGGCCGAAACTCCAATGCGTCGGAGCAATCGAGGCCTCCTGCCCCGGGACGACAAGCGAAAGCCTTTCCGCATTGTCGCGACTGGCTTCCACGCGCACGGCGCGGCTTTCCACCGTGCGGGCCGTGGCGCGATCCGCACGCGCCCTCACGGCGTCGTAAAGTTCGGTGAGCGACAAGTACCGCTCGTCATCGGGACGCGAAAACCATTCCGAGGAAACGCGGGTGTTCAGGCTGCCACGCGACACATCAATGCGGAAACCGCTGCTGACTGGCTGGCTGTTCTGGCTGCTGCTGATATTCATGTCCTTGCTCCTTTCCCTTTGTTGCCGAAGGCATGTGCTCGGCATGCCTTCCGGGGGCGCGTGAGCGCGCGGGGATGGAGGGGGCAAATGCCGGCGAGCATGACCGGTCTGCCAGCGTGAGCGGGACGCAATCGAGAAGATCGGAATTATGAGGATCGACGGCCGTTCTGCGAACCGGCGGGCCTGCCATGCGCAGGCGGCATTTGCGGGGAGCAAGGGGGAAAGTCTCCCTTGGCTCCCGCCTGATCGGCAAGGCCCGTCCGCAGCCGAACGAGACAAGGCGCGCGCAGCGCTCCGAGTTCCATGATGGCGGCGGACATAAGCATGGCAAAGCCCCGCTTTCGCGGGGCCCGGCCGGTTCGGATTTCAGTCGTTCTCGTCAGGGCGGCTGCGGCGCGACCAGGCCAGCACTAGGTCTTCGCCCTCGGCTTCGAAGAGGCCCGCGTAAATGGGCTTCGGGAAGCTCGGGTCATCGAGCTTCACGGAGTAGAAGTCGCTGCCCCTGTCGGAACGCTTCTTCCAGGCCGCTCCGAACTCGGCGGTTCCGGCGAATACCCGGAAGACCGGGCCGTTCTCCACCGGCTCCTCGATTGGGACGAACCGTACGCCCTTGACGTTGATCGTGAGGGTCTTGACCGAGCCGGTGAAGCCGTTTTCGGTGCGGGTGAAAGTGCCGATCGTAGCCATGTCGTGATTTCCTTCTGCTGATCGGGCCGCGCCCATCGCGGCCTCGATAGCGGTCGATGGACCGGGGACGATCGTCCTGCACCCAAGGGGCGGCAACGCAGTGGGAGGCGGCCGGAGGCAGCTTTTTTGGTTGGCGATGCAAAGCCGAAGGCGGCGGAAAAAAGCTGGCGACGGACGTTGCGGGATCAAGATCGAGGCGGCGCCTGCGTTGCCGGTCTTCGGTCAGACCAGCCTCATCGAGGTCGCCGTGGTGCCGCCTGAATCAGTCGGAAAGGAAAGTCACGACACGATTGCCATCCGTCGAGCGGTTTCGCCTGCACCGAAAACGGCTTTACCGGATCCATTGCGGCAAACGCCCAAACATCGACCTCAAGGGCATGAGGTTTCCCTCTCCTTTTGAGAGGCGGTGGAGAACGGCGCCGTTCCTCGGGCCTGCTTCGCTTTGATCCGTTCGCTGCCGGACGGCGTGAAAGGCGTGGTCGGCGCAGCAGCGGCGGCTTCTCCGTGAAGCTTGGCGTTCGGGTTTCCCGATGCCCTCTTGCTCTATGCGGGCCTGTTCAAAACCACGGCGGAGATATGCGTGTCCTGTACTTGTCCTGCCGTTGCCGTCCCGACGAGAACGACTGAATCCCGGGTGGGGCGTGGGCTCTTGAGCCGGGGGATGACAGGCGAGGTCCGCCGTTGCCCTCTGCGTCAGGGATCGTCACCGGAAGGCGAAGACCCGTGAGGGGCTTCGCGAGCCGTCGCAGGCGGCGAGTAGAGCGCGGCCCGCAGGGAGACGCCTAGCGATTCAGACATTACAAAGTTATGTATATCCCAATTGGATATGCGGGAGATGGTCCATGACCAGTTCCACGGTTTCACCAGCAATCGCAGCCAGGCGGTTCGGCTCCCAAGGCGGTCACCTTTCCCGAAGACGTGCATCAGGTCGACATTCTCAAGATCGGGCGCAGCCGGGTGTTGCAGACCTTAAATGATGTCGCGAAAGTCTATTCTCTGCGACCGTGCATGCACCCACGCGGATGCTCGTGGTGCTTGTCGAGTTCGTGCGCCTGTTCGCGGGTTATCCCAAGATCGTCAAGCAGATGATTATCGAGCCGGGATAGCGGTCGATTATGTTGCGAGCCGCGCCGTATGCACAGTCTGCGCCAAAGCGATGCCATGACCATACCGACCAAGCTTCTTTTCACGGCAACCACGCCCAAATCCCGCCGAAAGCGTATCCGATCGCCAAAGAACCGATCACGGCGAGCGCCACGAGCAGAGCTATGGTTGCGGGCCCAAGGACCGCCACCACAGCCAGGACACCCCAAATGCTGACAGCGCCGCCGGACACGAGGAACGCCATCGCTGCACCAGGCGACATGCCGAGATCACGCAATCCACGAACCAGGGGCAGCGCCGCGTAGCCGTCGAGATACATTGGCGCACCCACCAGCACCGCCAGCGGAACCCCGTAGATGGAATCGTCGCCGACATAGGTTGCCAGGAGATGCGGCGGCAAAAGATCGCGCAGCAAATACTCCGCGGAGAAGGCGAAGCTGAGACATACAACGATCAGCCTCGTCATCGACAGAAGTTCTGCGCGAAAGACGCGCGTCCGGGCCGGTTCCCGCCAGATACGGAAAGAGAAGCCACTCGGAGAGCAGGTGTTGCAGTCATTGCTGGCCGCGATCCGTGACGCACGGAGTGGACGCCGCACCATACTTGTGCCCGTCAGCGCCGCCGTTCCCGCCCCCGCAACAATCCCGAGCGCGAAAGCCGCAATCATTTTTCCAACAGCAAAAGCGGGACCGAGAATGGCCCAGGTGACAGTGAACATTGCCGGATCGGTGAGAGGCGAGGAAAGCCAAAACGCCATGATGGGCGCCAGCGGTACGCCCGCCGCTAGGAACCCCGTCATCAACGGAAGCACGGTCACGCCGCAGACCGGCGTTACTGAGCCGATAGCGGACGCGATCACGATGGTAGAGGCAGGACGGCCCTCGAACCACCCTGCCGTGATAGCTCCCGCCCCGCTCGCTGCAACCCACGCCGTGAGGATAAGCCCGACCGCGATCGTCGGCGCTACGTCAACGAAGCTCTTCAGCACGAACCGCAGGGTCTCCTGGGCCTTCTCCGGCCAAGAAACGGCCACGGCGGCCATGGCGATCGCGACCGTCGCCCAGATGACCTGCCTTTGCCCACTCGGCAGCGCAATGTTCATGATTACCATCCTTTTCGTGGCAATCTATTACGTGCGCTTCCATTGATAAAACGAATAATATAAATACTAGATATGAGCCAAGCAGATACCTTATTTCCTCAGCTTGATAGCGATTTGCTGCGCAGCTTCCTGGCGGTCGCCAGTGCCGGCAGCGTCAGCGGAGGCGCGGCGCGTCTGCTCCGCACGCAATCCGCCGTCAGTCTCCAAGTGCAGAAGCTCGAAGAGATCGTCGCGCAGCAATTGTTCGATCGGCATGGGCGCGGAGTTTCCCTAACGACACACGGCGAGCAGTTGCTGCCGATCGCGCGTCAAGTCGTTGAAACACTCGACCAGGCAGTCATCGCGATGCGGAGGCCGGACGGCAATGGTGAGATCCGATTCGGAATGCCGGAGGAATATAGCGATACGTTGCTGCCCGCGATCCTGGCCGGCTTTGCACAAGAGCAGCCCCGCGCGCGCATCCTATTGCGGTGCGGATCAAGCGTACAGTTCCCGGCTGCGCTCGCAGCCGGAGAACTCGATATCGCGCTACACACGCCCGAGAACATGGAGGCTGGCGACATTGTCGTTCACCGTGAGGGAGCCATTTGGGTCGGATCGGCATTCCACGACGTCGAAAACCGCCGGCCGCTTCCAGTTGCTCTGTTTGAAAGAGCATGCTGGTGGCGGGAACGCTGCCTCGACCTTCTGCAAAAATCCGGAGTGGACTACGAGGTCGTCTGCACCTGCGAAAGCGTGGCCGGCATCCGGGCAGCAATCTCAGCCGGCCTCGCTGTCGGTGTCCTGCCGCAAGGCGCGCTTACCAATAGCGTCCGGCAACTATCAGGTACCATCCTTCCGCAGCTTGAGAACACCGCGCTCGTCCTCACGCGATCGGCCGCCGCGCCGGCTCGCCTCGCTGATAATCTAGTTTCGATCGTGAAGAGGACGGTTCAGGCGCTTGATGGTTCAGCCTAGCCACAAAAAGCTGCAACCCTATCTCGGTCCAAGCGGTCAAATTATGTAGAGGGAAATGACGGAAATACCTCGAATTCCACACGCAATCTAAAGTAGCTCTGCATAATCCTACACTCGATTTAATTCGGGTTATGTCGAGCTCAACATAAGCCGAACAGCCGCAAATCGCCGTCTGGTTCCTCGTATCCTTCGGTGATCAGCCAAGTTGGGCTGCCGTCTGGCGTGAACAGCTTTACGACCGGCCGCGGGTCGAAGTCTTCCCGTTCCTGGCTGGCTCGGCCATTATCGATGAGACGGGCGCGCAGTTCGTCCGGGATCAGAGCTTCGGTGCGGGAAAATCGCCGCGTCATAACGCCGCCTCCCCCGCCTCGACCCAAAGCTCCGCATCCTCGTTGATCCGGTAGCGGACGCGGAAGGCGGCTATGGCGCCTTCCTGCCGTTCCAGCTTGCGGGTCAGGGCGTCGATCTCACTGCGCCGCTCGAAGCGGAGTTGTGCGGCGTTCTCCTGATACTGGCGCTCGTCCGCAGTCGTCCATGTCGAGGTCGAGCGGCCATATTGTCTGGTCTTGACGCGGGCGGTGATCGCCATGCGCTCGGCGCGCTTCCTGATCTGCCTTTCGATGATTTCGATGTGGTTGCGGGTTTCTTCGCAAGCCCTCATCATGCGGACCAGCTTTTCCCGCTGCTCGGCATAGGTTCTCATTGTCGTGGTTCCTGTGATCCGGTGGTGGTTCCCGGCCGTAGCGCTACCGCGACCGGGGAATTCCTCGGCGCAATGGGGGAGTGGCCGGAACCGCGTGGCGGCTCCGGCCACGGCCGCTCATTCGGCAGCGTCATGGAAGACGGGTGCGTCTTCCGCCGCATCCGGGTTCTCGGTCGAGGCAGGCTGACCCGCATCCGGCTGGCTGGCTTCGGCCGTGCCGATTGCTGCTGCGTCCACAGCGGTCTCGGCGTCTGCTTCCGCCTGCGGTACCGCAGGCGATGCGGGTTGCTCGGTGCGCAGCGACGGCGGGAGCCATCCGGTTCCGGCCAGAAGCTGCTCGGCGGCTTCCGCCATCTGCACCTTCTTCATGCCTGAGAGCCGTTCCGCCGCCTCGTCGCCAAGGGCTTCCCCCACGGCGGCGAGGATGTGCGCCTTGGTGATGCGCCCGAGATAGGTCCGCACGGTTGGCATCCACTGCTGGCTCATGTCCAGCGCAAGCGCGGTCGCCAGCTTGTCAGCGGTTTCAAGAGCGCGCGGCTTCTGATCCCATGGCAATTTGACGGCACTGACGGTCAAGGACGCGCAATGTGCGAGCAAGGCCATGACGCTCACCTGATCCAGCCCGGCGATGAAGCCCCAAAGGGCCGCAACGTCCTTCGGCATGTCCGCCGCCCATCCGGCATTGCGATCCGAAAGCAGCTTTGCCGCCGCCGTATCCTCGATACCGTCCGCATGCACTCCGAGCGGTAGGTTGTAAGGCCGGATGTCGAGGGCTTGCGCTTCCTTGCCGCGATAGAACGTCTGGGCGGCGAGCGCATGAGTGACGGCGATCAAGGCAATCTCTGGCTGCTCACCAAGCGCAAGGCGAAGCCCAAGCGTCCGGTGCGCGGTCAGGTCACGGACAAGGCCGTCCGAAATCGGCCTGCCCTGTTCCTCCGGTTCGTCGCCCTCGCTGTCAGGGTCCGGACTGATATCATCCTCGATGATCTCGCCGTCCTCGTTCACGCGCACGCCGTCAACGACGGTTTCACCGTCCGCGTTTCCGTCATCTTCCGGCTGCGGGGCCTCGTCCTCGGGCCGGATGAAGCCGCGCTCAATGCGGGCGGTTCCGTCATGATTGAGGGAAACGAATACGCCGCCCCGTGCAAGCTCATCCGTCTGATAGGCGTCCCTCATGCTGTCGAGCCGCTTCATTTCCGCTTCAAGTTCCATGAAGCGGGCTTCGTCGTCCGGGGCGTATTCCTCCGCGTTTCCCAACTCTTCCGCCAACCGTTCATGTTCCTCTTGCGCGGCGATGTAGGCGGCTTCGTCCTCGTCCGAAAGGTCGACCAGTGCCGGATAGACGCGACGGAAGCCATGGGCATATGGGAAGTCGATCGAGGCTTTCGCCCACTTCCACCCCTCCGCCTGAACGTCGGCGGCGATGCCTTCCAGCTTCTCGATGACCAGCCGATCGAGAAGCGCTGCGTCTTCGAAGTATCCGCCGCGATCATCGGTGAACAGGTCGCGGACGATATAGCCTCCCGCTTGGGTATAGGCTTCCGCTCCGACGAAAATCGCCTTACGGTCGCTCGCGTGAATATGGGTCTGAGTCAGGTCGCGGCGGATAATGTGCGGCTCGCGGTTATAGCCGAGACCGGCATAAACCTGCTCCTGCCGCGCATGATCATCGGTGATAGCGAAGGCCTGCAACTGGTCGAGCTTCAAACCGCCTTCGCGATAAATCTGCATCAGCTTCGGGCTGACTGCCCCGAGCCGTAGCCGCTGCCTGACGACATGGGTGCTGACGCCGAAGCGGGCAGCGATTTCTTCCGCTCCCCATCCGCGATTTTCCGCAAGTTCGCGAAACGCCTCGAACTGGTCGGCGGGGTGCATCGCGGCCCGGTTCACGTTCTCGTCAAGGCTGATCTCGAACGGGTCGTTTGCCGTATCGATGATGCAACGGATGCCTTCCGTCTTCCTGATTTCCTTGCGCTTGGCGCGGAGAAGCTGGGCCAGCCTTCGGCCTTCGCCGATGGTGACGTAATAAAAACCGGTGGGCTGGCCGTCCGGATCATATTCCGGCTCCACCACGAGGTTTTGCAGGATGCCCTTGGCGGCGATGCTGGCCGCATAGGCTTCGATGGTTTCCTGGCTGTGCGGGGTCTTGCGCGCATTGCGCGGCGATTTCTTGAGCTTGTTGAGGGGAAGGAAGACCTCCCTGCCGGTGACGGCCTCCGATGCGGTATCCGCAGCCGCAGCGACATCCGCTGCCGCCTCCGGGGCGGTTTCCGTCGGAATAGTTTCTGCATCCGCGACGTTTTCCGCGTCGAACGCAATGACATCCGGTTCCCGCGCTGGCACCGCATTCACTCCCGCTTCTCCGACGCTGCGGGTTTCCACACCCGCTGCCACGTCTTCCACCGTCGCGAGCGCGACGGCCTTGGCCTTCTTCGATATCCTTGCCATTGTTCCAATCCTTTCCTTGAGTAAATGCCGGAGGCATGTCCCCGACATGCCTCCCGGGGGCGCGTGAGCGCGCGGGGATGGAGGGGGCAAATGCCGGCGAGCACGGCCGGGCTGCACGGCGAGCGGGGCGGGTTGGATGCTTTGAATCGCACTGGATTTGTTGCGCCGCTCTGCGAGCGAGCGGCCCTGCCGTGTGCAGGCGGCGTTTGCAGGGGAGCAAGGGGGAAGACCCCTTGGCTCCCCAGGGATCGGCAAGGCGCCAGCCGCAGCCGACCAGAACAAGAGAGCGAAGCTCACCTTATGGAAATCGAAATTGCGGATCGGTATGAGCGCGCCATCGAAATGACGAAGGAAACATAGTCCCCGTGCAGGGGAAAGAAGCCGCCCACTGTCTCGATTTTTCAACAACGTGATCGCGATAGATTCGTCGCAGGCTATGATTGATCTCGCTCATACGATGAAAGACGGGCGAGCCGCCAATATCGAATGGATCGTTGGCCTTGCTGAGGACTATGAGGGCTCTGGCGATAGCCTTGATCTGATCGTCGCGGCCGCGAGTATCCATTGGATGGAACACCACCGCCTGTTTCCGCGACTGAAGTCCTTTGCTTCTGCCGCCCATAAAATCGCAATTGTATCCGGAGATACACCGTCTGCGGTCTGACTGCTTCCCGAACGCAAGAGACGAAAGCGGCCATTCTAAGAGGCGGAAATCCGAAGTGCGTTGATGACGTTCTGGCGCAATATCGGAAGCATTCTATCAAGGCGCGCAACCGCTTCGGCCGTGGTCAGCGTTGATCGCTTCTTTTTTCGAGTCATCCCCTATCGCCTCTGAAGCGCGGTCAGGGCGTCTTTCATCGTCGCCAGATAGTCGTCAAGCTTGACCAGTAATCCGTTCGAAATGCTCTTCGCCCGATCAAAGGATGCGTGCGGCACCTGAATCACGATCCGATCTTTAGGGAGATCGGGAAGAGGTGTCCCGCCAAGATGGATGAGATGATCGGAATATTGATCGATCACAACATACGAATTCGCTATCGCCTTGATGGCGTCAGGCGGCAGCGCCGACAGCTGCTGAGTGATCTTCGGCAGGATGAGCAACTGGTTTGCCGGGTCCAATATCAAGACATCGCCATTCGGTTTGCCGACGCTCGTAAAATTTCGCTTGAGGTTTTCGGCGAGGTTCTCGATTTCGGCTATGCTTGCCGTGAGCAAGCCAACTACCTCTTGCTTCCGAAGCCGGCTGTCGCGCCTGCGATTCAGTTCGGCATTCAAAAGCGCGCCGATTACGATGGACAGCAAGCCGAGCGCCGAGCCGGCAGCGGAGCCAACGACAGCCGGCGCGCCTCCCTGAAGAGCCTGGAGCCATACCCAAAATTCCTGCCACCAGTTTGCCATCGCTGCCCCCCGATTCGTGCCAGGTGGCAACTATCGGCAACACACATGGTGCGGTTCAAGGCGCGGCTTGCGAAGGATTGGCGTAATCACCGTTTATACGAAACTGGCAATTTCAATAACAATAGCGACAGCGATAACCTTCCCAATGTTATCCGGATGAGGGGCTGCTCCATTTATTACGACAACCGCAGCCGGCAAGAATTTGAAACCATCTGTGAATATCTAACAGAGATTACTTCATTATCCGGGAAACTCGCTAAGATAGAAGCATCCGCTTTGGAGCGCTTCATGAGTATTTTTGCATCCCACAACGTCGAAACAATGACTGAGGCCGACGTAGAAGGCGAAATCGTCAGGCCCTTCTGCAAAGCTCTCGGTTATTTCCAGGGACATCCCGAAGCCAATCTGCGCAGCCAGGTCACTATACGATATCCACGAGCATTCTTAGGGCATAAAAATCCCAAGAAAGACCCCCCTCTTGTTGGAAAACCTGATTTTGTCTGCGAAGTTGTTTCCTATGCGCGGTGGGTGATTGAGGCAAAAAAGCCGTCCCTCGAGCTGTCTTTAGAAGACAGCGAACAGGCCCATACATATGCCACGCATCCAAGCATAGCGGCCGAATTCTACATCCTCGTCAACGGCAGAGAGTTTCGCCTCTATCGCGCAGGGAATCCCGAAGTGCCGCTTTGGACCTGGGCAAAGGATGACACAGACGATTTGCTACCGGCGCTACGCGAGCTGCTTGGTCCGGCAGCAATGAAAAAGCGTGCTAACGTCCAGATAGACAAAGGCAAACCACTTGCCGCTGGCATACCATCCCATGTCGAAATTGTCGGTGGACACGTAACTTATGAGAAAAATGTCAGCAATCTTCCGCAACAGCTGAATATGGATGGCCTCGTAAACAGCGTTCGGGGCACAAGAGTTTATCGAACAGATGAGGGCTTGATCGAAGCTGAGCTTGATCTGAAATCTGCTTTTGCCCCTATGGATGAGATGTTCTTAGCGTTCGGGTTTTATCCACTGCGCTTTAGCACATCAGACGAGTATCTTTCAGCAGATGCTGATAAGCCGACTTTATTACAGGGGCTCGTAGTTGTCGATTTTCCAGCAGGGACAAAGCTGCCCAAGACCCCGCTTTCGCCCGGCGGTATCCTGCCCGTCAGGATAAAAGCCGAATGCTTCACTGAAGCCGAAGGCATTATCGAAGGCAACACGTTCAAAGGCGTTTTTACAGTCCAATATTTCTACGAGGTATTCTCTCCTGTTCCGCTACCTTTGCCCAAAACCATCGAGATGCGAACAGACGGAACTTACGAAATTAATTTCAAATAGTCATAACCCTGCCGAGAAAATCGGAAGGCTTACCGTTTTGCGGAGCCGTTCACTCGTATAAGAAGCGCCAACTTTCCGGCGCGATCAAGCCGATGCCGACCAGGGCGTAGTGGATGGCCTTGTCGCGGGCCTCGCCGGCAGCAGGCCAGACCTTGGTCTTAAACGAATGGCCCGCCTAGCAGCCGATCATTGCACTTGCTACCGGCCCTTTGTTGTGAGCCTTCGTGCGAGCGGGCTGACAGCATCTAACCCAATGCGGATATCGCAGTAACCTAAGTGGACCGGCAGCTTTCAGGTAAGCGCCACGACGGCGTTTATGACCGATAAGGGGGCGCAAAGCTGCCGTTGGCGATGTTTTCGACCAGTCGTAAACACAAGAAAACCATCCATTCCGGAAAGGACTGGAGGGCAATAGACGGCGTCGACATATGATGAAACTGGCAGTGTACGGCATTATTCATTAAGCTCCCCCCGGGGGCACCACGACATCGCTCGCCCTCGCTGCACTAGCTCAGGACGAGCCGCAGCAATATGACCATAGCGGAAGCGCGTTTCTGTTGGGGAAGTAAGCCACCATGCGTGATCCAGACGTTGCGAAGCACCAACCAGAGCCCAGGCGACTCGCAAACTTCATCCGGGCAAATGTCGCCCCAATCGTCGCGGAGTGGGTGAAGTTTGCACAGACCCGTACACCGGCTAGCGACGAGATGACGGATTTGGCCCTGAAGGACCATATCGTCGAACTTCTCAAATTCATCGCCGATGACCTTGAATCGCCCCAATCAAGAAATGAGCAGGTTCGAAAATCTCGCGGCCTCGAAGCGGAAGGCAAGTTTACACGGAGTGCTGCGGAAATTCATGCTTCGTTGAGATGGTCCGACGGCTTTAATATCGACCAGATGGTCTCTGAGTACCGTGCGCTGCGGGCCAGTGTCGTGAAACTTTGGACGGCCTCCACCCAGGTTCTCCCCGCGACTGACCTCGAAGACATGACCCGTTTCAACGAGGCAATCGATCAGGCCATGACGGAGTCGGTCGCCGAATATACAAAAATGGTCAATCAGTCCCGGGACCTGTTCCTCGGCGTGTTAGGGCACGATCTGCGAAATCCAATCGGCGCCGCGTTGATGGCGGCACAAAGAATGGTCAATCACGGGGCGGCAGGCAGCAAGGAGAGCCTGTTTTCGGGGCAGATTGCGAAATCGATGACCCGCGCGATATCCATTCTCGACGACCTTCTTGAAGTCACGCGCTCTGCCTTCGGTTCGGAGTTGCCACTTGTCCGCACGTCCATGAAGATGAGCGAGCTGGGCACGGAACTTGTCGAAGAAATGCGCACGCTTTCCGGGGGTAGACAGATCGAAATCACATTAGCCGGCGATACAGAGGGCGAGTGGGATAGGCCCAAAATGGGGCAAGTGTTTTCAAACCTGATAGGAAACGCTCTCCAATACAGTCCCCACGACAGCATTGTATCGGTCGCGGTCTCCGATGAGGAGGACCGGGTTATGATATCCGTCCATAACGACGGTGACCCAATTTCTCTCGATCAGCAAAAGACGATTTTCAACTTCCTGACGCGTGGCAAGGAGAATGGCTCGGAAGGTTCTGGATCGACGCACCTCGGCTTGGGCCTTTTTATTTCGCACAAGATCGTCGTCGCGCACGGAGGAAAGATTTCTGTGGAATCAACTCAGGAGTTGGGGACGACCTTTTCTGCAGTTCTACCAAAGCGCCGCGTCGACTACAGCTGAAATATCCCGATAGAAGTCAATGGTCCCGGCAGGGCACGCCAGGTTGTGCGATTCGCCGCTGATCCGCTAATGCGAGTCAGGCCGGGGGTGCATTCGTGCATTGCTGCATGTTAGTTGTATTCCGTTCCTTCGCGCGGAGCCCCCATCGCCGATGTTCTTCGCCAGCTTCTGGACGCCATGGAAGGCTGTTCGCAGGGTCCGGGACGGTGAGCCGGCCGCCGGCATTCACCTGAACCAGTGGTGCGGTCATCCCAAAGGCGGAAAATGGGGATGCTATGGTTTCGGGCGGTCGAAGGCGGAAAAACCCATGTCGCATTGCAGCGAGCATTATCCGCACAAGCCGTTCAACCGGGATTGAGGTAGGCAGGCGAGGATTACAATCATGGCGGAAATCCACCAGTTCCCCAAAACGAAGAGCCAACACGAGGCTGAACAGCGGCTGATCGAAGCCATGCGAAACGTCAACGATGCGATTCGAGCGGCGGCGAAATGCGGGTTCGAAATCTCGATCGTGCCTGTGAAAGCCTATGCCACCTACAGCGCCGATCCTCTCCCGCTGGTGAACATCCAGGCTCATTTGCCGGGGAGGGTTTCGCGGCAGGAGGTTGCCGACTTCTAAGCGGACGTAGTTGGTCCCCTCGTCCAATGGGTTGCGAAGCCGCTGCCGATTTCCGCCAAGCACTGGCGCGAAGGGACCTTGAAACCCAGGCTGCCGCCCTACTTTTGTTAGCATGCTTGAGAGACATGTTCATATCACGTCCTCGATCAAGCCCGGCGAGTTGGGCATGCTGCAGCGCGTTTTCGATAAAATACTGATACGTCGAGGGATCGCCGAAGAGACCGATGCAGCATCGCAAATCGCGGCCGATCTAATCTCGTTTTTCCAGCACGGGATTCGGGATGAGCGACAATTGTTGGCCATGTTATCTGGCCGCTCGTTTCCTTGATCACTGCCGCTACTGGGCGGCAGACAACCGCTGGCGCTCGATGCGATCGATCCGCTCTCCCAAATAAAGCAGGATGCGGTCGAGCTCTTCCCGTGGTACCTGGGCATCGCGAAGCTCTTTCACGCCGGCATCGGTTCTCGCCCGATCCTCAGCAGCCTGGGCGGTACGCCATTCCATCTCATCGCGGGTCACCACCCTACTCCCCAACGCTGATACGCTCGCCTTTAGGCCGCTGGTGGCCTCTCTGATCGGAAGATAGGCGAGCCCGCCGAGCGTGGCGGCAAAGGTCAGGGCCACACCGAGCGCCTGCCATTGCGGCTTGCTCCTCTCAGCGTGATTCGTGGACAATGGGCGGAACATCGGAATTGAAAACCTCCGGGACCGGAAGAACGCGTTCCTTGAGCCGCGCATCTTCGAAATACCGGCCTTCTTCGCCCGGATGGGCCGGAACACCCGCGATCATGACTATCTCCTCGTCAGATGGAAGCTGCATGATCTCCCCGGGTGTCATGAGCGCGCGCGCTGTCTCCTGCCGGGAAACCATGATGTGCGCCAGCCACGGCGCCAGCCGGTGCCCGGCATAATTCTGCATCGCGCGCATCTCGGCGGCGGTACCAAGCGAGTCCGACACACGTTTGGCTGTCCTCTCGTCATTGGTCGCAAAGCTGACCCTCACATGACAGTTGTCGAGTATCGAATTGTTCGGACCATAGGCCTTTTCGATCTGGTTGCCGTCGACGAAAATCGGCTGCTCAAGGCGGCCCGACGGGCTCTTCCTCCAGGGTCCGTTCGCGAACCATAGGGATCCGGAAACCGCGACGAGCAGCAGGGCGACGGTCAGAAAGGAATAGAAGGCCCGCTGCGCAGCCAACTGCTGCCAGTGGCGCTCGATCATTGAGGCGCTTTCGCCGAGCTTCGACGGTCCGCAGCGCGATCAGGTTCAATGCGAGCGTGACGAGGAAGAGGACCAAGCCGAGGGCGAACGCGGCAAGCGTCTTGGGATTGTCGAACTCGGAGTCGCCGATCAGCAGGGTGACGATCTGGACGGTCACGGTGGTGACTGCGTCGAACGGGTTGAGGGTGATCTTGGCGATCAGGCCCGCCGCCATGACCACGATCATCGTCTCGCCAACGGCGCGGCTGAGGGCGAGAAGCACGCCGCCGATGATGCCCGGCAGTGCCGCCGGCAGCAGCACCTTGCGGATGGTCTCGCCCTTGGTCGCGCCGAGGGCGAGAGAGCCGTCACGCATCGCGCGGGGAACGGCAGCGAACGCGTCGTCCGAAAGGGACGAGATGAACGGGATGATCATGACGCCCATGACGAGCCCTGTCGCGATCGCGCTGTTCGGCGAGGACGGGATCCCGATCACGGCTCCCAGATCCCTGACGGCCGGCGCGACTGTCAGCACCGCGAAGAAGCCGTAGACGACAGTCGGAATGCCCGCGAGGATTTCGAGCATCGGTTTAACCACCGCACGGAAGCCCGGATGGGCGTATTCGGTGAGGTAGATCGCGGAGAAGATTCCGATCGGAACCGCGACGATCATGGCGATCGCGGAGATGACGAAGGTGCCGAAGAGAACCGGAATGACGCCGAATGCCCCCTGCCCGGCGACTTGATCGGCACGGATCGCGATCTGCGGCTCCCAGCGAAGGCCGAACAGGAATTCGGTGACGGGAACGCGGGCGAAGAAGTTCAATGCCTCGAACACGAGCGAGCCTACGATGCCGATCGTGATGATGATCGCCATCAGTGAAGAGAACATCATGAAGATCGTCACTGCCGTTTCAACGCTGTGGCGCGCCCTGTAGCGCGGGCTGATCACCTTGAAGCCTAGAAATGCTCCGAGAGCGGCGACGCAGCAGGTGAGCGCGACCATCAGATAGGTCGATGTCGCCTGCAGCGAGCGCATGTGCTCGGCGGCGGCGGTCACTTCCGGCGTCGGCTGCCTGAAGATGTTTCCAGCGGCCACCTGCCTGATTTCGCTCAACTGCAGGTTCCGTGCCGCGCCTTCTAGTGCGTCCGCACCGGGGAAGGAGGAAATGACGAGCTGATCGATGATGCTGTTCTGGAACAGCAGCCAGAGGAGAAGGAAGATGAACGCGGGCACCGCGGTCCAGATCGCAGCGTTGAGTCCATGGTAGATCGGCCTCGAATGCGATCTTGATGTCCTTCAGCTTGTCTTCGTTCTCATAGAGGAACGAGTAACCGAAGATCCCCACGGCGTTTTTGTCAGACTCCAGGCGCTGAACGATCAGGTTGTCGTTCTCACCTGCTTCGATGAATGGACCGTCCTGACGCATGCGCGAGCAGGCTTCGGTGTACTTCTTCTCGTCAGCCTTTTTTACGGCATCCATTCCAGGAACCTTTGCGCAGCCCTCGAGCATCACCAGCTCGACGAATGCATCGCGGGTACCGGAGGTCGGTGGGGGGCCGAATGCGACGATGTTGACGTCCGGAAGAGACTTATCACGACGACGTCGTCGACGTGTGTGCGGAACTGGTGAAGTTCACGCTGCTGACCCGGAACGCCTCCGCTTATCTCGTCGACCGCTAAAGCGAGCGCAAGCTTTAGAGAGCATTTAGTAAGGTGACCTATCGGAAATCAATTATCATTATTGAAAGGCGCCTCCTCTCAGCTTCCATTTGTCACTTGGCCTATTCTATGGACGTGCACTGGCGGGATCCGCCATGCGCTAAAAGCGTTATCGTCAAGTTGACCTGCTGTGATGCCAACGGGATTCGCCACCGCGAGATTCAAGTATTCTTACTCCATCGCTCTCTATTTCCCTCGCATGATGCGCGAGCGACCACGAGGCCATGCGAAGAGAGACGGCACGCTGTCATGGAGGTCGCTAACCTGCCCAGAATTTCGCATTCACATCGGCCATCTTCCGGCTCAGTTTTCCGACGAGCGGGGCGGACCACCCGACGCTGAGGATTGGGTGATTACGTAACAGAAGGGGTCGCCCCCTCTGCCTATTGAAACACGGAGAGCTGGGCCATGAAGTTGATCTCAAACAGCGATGCGTCTCGTCCTCGCCTGCGCAGGGTCGATGTGCCGGCCTATCTTGCAGCAAAGCACGGCATCGACATCGCGGTCTCCACGCTCGCCAAGATGGCAACGGTCGGCGGCGGTCCGCCCATGCAATATAGCGGGCGAATCCCGCTTTACCATGTTCAGGATCTGGACGGCTGGGCGAACGAACGACTTTCTAAATCCGTCCGTTCAACATCGGAAAGACGCTCGGGTTAAACTTGCCTTGGTAGTTTCGCCGCTTCGGCCAAGTCCGTCGTCATCATTCGGTGGACCTCGCCGGAAACCTTATCCGCAGCAGCAATCAGAACGCTATCAAGATGATGAACGTATCGCTGCGTCACATTACCGGCCGCATGACCGAGCAGCGCAGAAATGGTGATCTCCGTAAAGCCTAGATCGCCGGCCACGCTGGCATAAGAGTGCCTGAGGGTATGCGAGGTGACGCCGCTTAGACCGGCCCTCTTCGTCAGACGCCCGATGGCCGCATCCAGTGAAGTGTAGTGACCGTCTACATCTCTAGGACCTGGAAGCACGTATGGGTTTTTCTCCTGCTTACTCACCTTAGACAGAACCTCGAAGACAGGCTTCCCCACCGGTCGAATTGATGCGTCTTCCTTCGAATCATCAAGACGAAAGCAACTGCCAGTCTCATCGACCTCATTCCATTTCAGACCGGCAATTTCGCTCAGTCGGAAACCTGTCAGCAGAAACAGCTTTGTCCCCACGACACCTTGCCAGATCTCATCGTCCGCATTCTCCAACGCCTTCCCGAGGGCGCGGTATTCCTTTGCGTCGAGGCGTCGTGTTCTCTTTCCAACTGCTGGCCTCTTGATGCCGCGTGCCGGATTATGCTTGATAACACCTTCTGAAACGGCGTAGGTCAGAACGGCGCTTAGAAGCGTCACGGCCTGCGAAGCCGTACCAGGCCCACCCAGCACGATCGCCCTCCCCCTCATCTTGTCGGTCTTCTCGTCCATTGCGGTCTTGCCGACGGTGATATCCCGCATCATCTTTACCGCGTCGGCGGTGGTCAGATCCTTTACCAGCTTGGTTCCGATTAGTGGGATGATGTGCCGATTGATCCGTCCGCGATCGACATAAAGGGTGGATGCCTTTTTAGGCTTGCTCCGCTTGCCAAACACGAGGCCTTTATCCGCCGCGTCGAGATAGGCTTCGCACAGCTCCCTGACCGTTAAAGATTTGCGGCGGGTGGCACGATCTAATTGAGGATCGCCGCCGCGCGCGACGTCACCTAAAACGGCCTTGGCTTCCTTTCTGGCTTCCTCAACGGTTAGAGGGCCATGAACGCCGATCTTGAAGCGCCTGGTCTGCTGACCGGCTCGATATTGAGCCAAGTAGGTTTTTCGACCAGTTGGCCAGATACGAACACCAAAACCGGGCAGCTCATCGTCCCATTCGAAGTAGTCTTTGTCGCGTGCCTGAAGGCCATCTATCACTCTCTTCGTCAGCTTCGCCACGGAGGCACCTTACCAGTTACAGGAAGCATATAGGAAGCAGCAGGAAGCAAATTCGGGTAAATTTGAGCCAAACCGTTGGAATCGAAAGAAACACTTTCATATTGATTTAGGTTACAAAATCTGATTTCTTCAAGCAAGAGGAAGCATGAGAAAATCGGTCAGACCTGTTTTCCGATTCCAAAGGTCACAGGTTCGAATCCTGTCGGGTGCGCCATTTAGCCTATAGCCCTAAAGCTGAATAGTAGGTCGAATTTTAAGGTTCGCAGTGCATACGTCAGTTTGATACTTTTATCCGATGCGATTTCCTTCGAAACGAGCTGCCTTGGCCATGATCATTGGTGCGATGATCGCATTTGTTGCGTTCATCCGCTTCTCTGCATTCCTGGCTCAGGATGCCTGCCTTGATGCCGGCGGTGTGTGGCTGGAGGATCGCTGTCAGCCCTGAAGCGCAACGAAGTGAGAGGTATCGGGGACGGCTACCGAGTTTACGAGAAAGCACACGAGATTGTCATGAGCATAGAAAACATTACAGGTCTCAACTTGTATTTTGCCGCCACTGACGGCTCTGCGTTAGCGACTGAACAAGACGCACTGGACCTGTTGGGCGAGACCTATGGCAAGGAGGTCGATGTCATTGTCGTCCCTACCAGCCGATTTACGCCTGAGTTCTACGACCTCAGCAGCAGACTTGCCGGACATTTCTTCCAGAAAATGCAGAATTACCGAATGCGCCTCGTGATCCTCGGTGACATCTCTGTCTACACTACGGCGAGCAAAGCGCTTCGTGACTTCGTCGCCGAGACCAACCGCATAGGCCATCATCTATTCGCTACTGACCGAGCCGAGCTGGAGAACAAGCTCCGCCGGAAGGGTTGATCCTTCGCTTCGCTGCCTTTCCAGGAGGACGAGAGCCACATGTCTTGATGCACCGACACCAGATATTGCGCATTTGGCGACTTCGGGTACACTACCCTAGCGCTGGAAGTTGAACCCCGCTGGGGAAGAATGCCGGTTGTTGTCTTAGTAGGAGCATCCGGATCCGGGAAGGCCACCAATGCCAAAGCGATAGTGGAGCGTTTTCCGGAAGCATCGAGGTTCTGTTTTTCGACAGCATAGATGTGCCAAGCACCGCGATGATGATCACAGCCGATTTTGGTTGATTGCGATGATGCAACGAGAGCTAGACGGCTCATTGTTGGTCGGCAGCAGCCTGAGCTCGCCAGTGACGACATGATGAGGTGTGCCCCGGAGCTTTCTGACCTTCGAACGATCCGGATTGGAACGCTCGCACCCGGAGTAGAAGCCGCGCTGACAGGCCGCTACCAATTGGACAAACAGCTTTTTCCCATCCATGATATGTTAATCGCAGACCACAGACATTCAACATCGCTTTGCACGGATGCGATCGTTCGTCAGTTCACCGGGGCGCGACATGACATCAAAGAATGGTCCTTTGCGGGTTGGCATCGGTGGTCCTGTCGGATCGGGCAAGACTACCTTGACGGAGAAGCTCTGCAAATCCCTGCGAGATCGTTTTTCGATCGCGATCATTACCAACGACATCTACACTAAAGAGGATGCAATGATCCTCGTGCGCCGACAGGCGCTTTCCGAGGACCGGATTATGGGGGTAGAAACTGGCGGATGCCCGCATACCGCGATCCGTGAAGATGCTTCGATCAACCTCCAGGCCATTGCCGAAATGAACCGCAAGATTCCCGATCTCGATATCGTCTTTATCGAATCTGGCGGCGACAACCTAGCTGCAACCTTCTCCCCCGATCTCGCCGATCTCACCCTCTATGTTATTTCGGTCTGTCAGGGGGAGGAAATCCCTCGCAAAGGCGGGCCAGGCATCACGCGCTCCGATTTCCTCGTTATCAATAAGTCGGATCTCGCACCCTATGTGAACGTGAATCTCGACGTCATGCGGGCTGATGCGTCGCGCATGCGCGACGGCCGGCCGTTCGGCCTTACGGATCTGTCGCGCGGTATCGGCCTGGATGCGGTCATCGCGTTCATTGTAAAAAACGGCGGCCTGGAGGCCGTGTAGCAAGCTATTCCTCCGGCGGCTTGGGCCACCCCATTCCAGTGACCTCACGCGAGCCGAAAGGTATGGTTTTCCGCCTCGTCGGACAGCGTTGCGGTTCATATCGCGACCGGCCCAAGTTGCAGCAGACTCCTTGATTGAATCGTCCACCAAATAGGCACCGCGTCCCTAATCCAAGAAGCGCTCAAGCCGCTTCTTGACAAGGTGCCGGGCGCCGAACCTATCGTCGCGAAGTCTATTCGGTGGAGGAAGAAGATGCGCAAAAACATGTGGTCGGCATTTGCTCTCGCGCTCAGTCTGATGCTTCCTTTATCGGTACCTGCACCGGCTTATGCCGTGACGGTGAACATTCAGATCGGCTCCGACCTTAACTTCGGACGTGCGATCACGTGCGGCCAGGGTCAGAGGCTCATTCAAAACCGGGGCTGGCGGAATGTCCGCCGCATCGACTGCCGGGGTCGGATATTTATTTATCACGCAAGGCGCGGAAACAGCAATTTTGAAATCGCCCTCAGTGCCCGTACCGGTCGCGTTGTCGATATCCGCCGCCTTCGCCGATAAAACGTCACGAACTTCAGCCAGGAGAGGGAGCAAGTGATGACGAGCCAATCCGGTGTCAGCCGTCCCAGATCTTCACGATGGACCAATGCGGCCATCGGCGTCGCCTTCGTCATTGCCGGTGCGTTCGTTCTTGCTGATGTCGCATACGCAACCATCGTCAGTGCGGCCTTTCTGGCAATCGCGGCCATCTGTGCCGGTCTCGTGGAGATCGGCCTTTCCATTGTTGCGGGCGGATGGCGAGGCTTCCTTTTGCAATTCGCGCTCGGTCTTCTCTATATCGCTTTTGGAGTGGTACTCCTGAGCCTGCCTGGCTTCGGCTCGCAGTTCCTGACATGGGCGCTTGGCGTCATCCTGCTGCTCTCGGGCATTGCCCGGGTTTTCGTTGGCGTGAATTACCTGCGGAGCGGCAAGCGTACGATGTTTTTCTCAGGCCTGCTCGGCGTGGTTGCCGGCTTCCTGATCCTGGCAGGATATCCGGCAACCAGCGGCTGGGTGATCGGTGCATTCCTGGGGATCGATCTGATCGTACACGGTGTCGGCTGGCTCAACGCCGATCGGTGAGCGTGATCCGCGTGATGGCGGCAATCGAAGGAATACCGCCGCCGCCATGCTGACCTTTGCCAAGAAACACATCCTGGTTGGCGTCGTTCTCAGGTTCCTGCGATCCCTGTCGGCTGGCGGCGTTGTGCTCGGCACGATATTTTTTGCCGCATCTCTGACGCCGACGCTCATTCCGCGGTCCTTCCTCATGCAGGGTGCTCTTTCCGGCGCGTGTCTCGCCGTCGGCTACGCGACCGGCGTCGGCTGGCGCTCGCTCTGGCGCTACATGCAGTTGCCCGAGCCGCGCGGCCAGGTGGAGAGATGGCTCAAGATCACCATTTTGGGCCTTTGCCTGGTCCTGGTGGTCGAATTTCTGCGGAACACGACAGCGTGGCAAAATTCGATCCGCAAGCTCATGGAAATGGAGCCGGTCAGCAGCGCGCACCCCATCGAGGTCAGCCTGATCGCCATCCTGACCTTCGTATTCCTGGTGATGTTCGCCCGTCTGTTCATGGCTGTCGTTCAGCTGATTTCGAAAGGCGCCGATCGCATCCTCCCGCCGAGGGTTTCACGCGTCATCGGGTTTTCGCTCGGGATCATCCTTTTCTGGTCCGTTGCGAACGGTCTGCTGGTTCGCTACGCACTGCATGTCCTGGATTCATCCTTTGCGGCCTTCGACGCGCTCTTTGAGCCGGATCGGGACCAGCCTACATCGCCGCTTCAAACCGGAAGCGCTGCCTCGCTGTTGGCCTGGGAGGAGCTTGGAAGGACCGGGCGGCGTTTTGTTTCCTCTGGCCCGAGCGCGGAAGACATTGAGGAGTTCACAGGCCAGCCGGCCGTGGAGCCGATACGGGTCTATGCAAGCCTTCGCGCCGGCAACAGCGCCACGGAACGGGCGAAGCTGGCGTTCGATGAGCTGAAGCGTGTCGGTGGGTTCGACCGCGCGGTCCTCGTCCTGATCACGCCGACAGGCACTGGCTGGGTCGATCCCGCGGCGATCGACACCGTCGAATATCTCCACCGGGGGGATATCGCGAGCGTGGCGCTGCAGTACTCCTATCTTTCAAGCCCCCTCTCTTTGCTAATCGAGCCCGACTATGGCATGGAGGCGGCTCAGGCACTTTTCGCACAGGTCTACGGCTACTGGACGACCCTGCCCCGCGACCGCCGGCCAAAGCTCTATCTGCATGGACTCAGCCTCGGAGCTCTGAACTCTGAACGTTCAACGGAGATCTTCGAGATTCTCGGCGATCCGATCCAGGGCGCGGTCTGGAGCGGCCCACCGTTCGCAAGCAGGATCTGGCGTCAGGTAACGGAAGCACGCAATGCCGGATCACCAGCGTGGCTGCCGGAATTTCGCGCGGGCTCGACATTCCGCTTCATGAACCAGAACGGCTCGACAGTGCCGGCCGAAGCGCCGTGGGGGCCGATGCGGATCGTCTATCTGCAATATGCCAGCGACGCGATCACTTTCTTCGACTATCGCGACCTCTATCGCCAACCCGACTGGATGAATGCGCCCCGCGGTCCGGACGTGTCTCCTCATCTGCAGTGGTTTCCCATTGTGACCATGCTGCAGCTTGGCGTCGACATGGCTGTGGCCAATGCCACGCCCATGGGTTTCGGCCACGTCTTTGCTCCGGAACACTATCTCAGAGCCTGGCTGGCGGTAACCGATCCACAGGGTTGGCGACCACAGGAGATCGAGAGACTGTCGCACTATCTGGCGGAACGCGATCCATAAGTCCAAAACCAGGCTGTTACAAACGATCGCTTTCCGATGCGGCGGATGCGCCGAAAATTTCCGAGACCCATCGCGTCGACGAGAACTGAGCGCAGAAGGTCAGGATCGCAATCGTGATCGGCACGCCGATGAACGCGCCAAACAGGCCCCAGACGAATGACCAGGCGAAAACCGAGAAGAGAACCACGTAGGACGACATTGCGAGCGCATAGCCGGCGACTCTCGGCTCGATGTAGCTTCCAATGACGAACTGGATGATGTTGAGGCCAGCAAAGATGAGAATGGCTGCCTCCGGCGAGCCGAACTGCGCCAGGGCATAGGCGCTTGGCAAGAGGGTTGCCACGAACGGCCCGATGAAAGGTATATAGTTGAGGGTAAAGGCGATGACACCCCACTCGGCGGCGAACCGGAGCCCGAATGCGGCGGAAAGGGCCCAAACGAAAGCGCCGGTGGCAAGACTCATGACCGTCCTTACGAGCATGTAGCGCCGCAGTTTAGAAGCCGTGAGAACGCCGCCGCGGATCACGGCATTTGCGGTTTCGCTGGAGAGGGCCCTGCGGATGTTCTGGGCGATCGCCTCCGTATCGAGGAGGCCAAGCAGCACATAGACGATAACGACCACCCAAAACGAGATCGTCGTGTTCAGCCGGGCGGTCACGCCTTGCAGTATCCGCAGCAACCAGCCGACGTTGAAATGCTCCGCCCACACCCCGGCGACGACGATACCATGCCCTTCGAGCCAGTCGGCGAGCTGGTTATAAAGCGCCTGAAACCGTGCACCCTCGGCAACGACAGAGCGACCGATGCGCCCGAATCCCCAGGCGGCGGCCGATGTCAGGGCGACGAAGACGCAGACGATAACAGCGACCACAAGCGCAAGAGCCAGCAGCTTCGGCAGGAAACGCTGCAGGTTCTTTTGGAATGGCCATACAAGCGCGATGATAAAGAGCGCACCAGCCACTGGAGCGAAGACGGCAGCCGCTATCTGCAAGGCAGATACGAACGCAATGGCCGCGATAAGTAAGAGGGGAGCAAGCAGCGCTCGGCTGTTCATGACGACGATATTTCCTGGAGGCACCAACGGCACGCCGCAAGCACCAGCGCAATGCTATCCCAATGTACGACTGCCTTCCAAACGCACAACCGCCGATTTCCTTTTGTTTTGCATTGAAGTGGTAGCGCGTCAGCAGCGCACCCTGACACGATTGCCCCACCTGTCACGAGCCCAGCACTCGCGAGGATTGGTGGCTGCGCCCACCATGGCGCCAGTCGCCCCACCGATCGCAGTGCCGACCAGGGCACCGCGACGTCCATTGGCAATGCCGCCGATTACGGCACCGGTTGCAGCGCCCGCGACAGTCGTTCCTGCCACTCGCTGCTCGTTAGAGGTGCAGCTCGCGGCAAGCATAGCGCAGACTGCGATAAAGGCGACTTTTCGCATTTTTCTCTCCAAAATGAACTCTTTCCCTTGCGGGATCGCAGCAATGCGACAAAGCATCTTCGCAAATATCATGGGACGAATAATTAGTTGCCTGTCCCAAAATCATGCGCCGCGTCTCTAAACATGCTGTATAAGCCAAACGGCATTTCCTAAGTCCGGGCGGCCTCTCTAAAGCGGCCAAATCAACGGGACGATGAAAACGGCCACAACGAAAAACCAAACCATCAGAGGTGTGCCGAGCTTCCAGTAATCGCCGAACTGATACCCGCCCGGCCCCATCACCATCATGTTCGTCGTCGTGGCGATCGGCGTCATGAACGACGCCGAGCCGGCGACACAAAGGCTCATCAGAACGGGCTGCGGCGCAATGTGCATGTTTGCCGCCGCCGCCATCGCAATTGGGATGACCAGCATTGTCGTCGCCGTATTGCTCATGATCTGGCCCAGGAACGCCGTGAGCAGGAAAAGTCCGGCAAGGAGCGCCGTCGGCCCCGCGTGGCCGATCGCGGACACAAGCTCTTCGGCCACGAACTTCGCCGTGCCGGACTCCATCATGGCCGTCGAAATCGGCATCATCGCCCCAACGAGAATCACCGTCGTCCAGTGGACGGCGCGGTAGGATTGTTCAACCGTGATCACCCCCGTCCCGATGAGAATGCAGGCGGAGAGGATGCCTGCGACGGCAGGCGGCACGATGTTCGCCGCCAGCATGACGACAAGCCCGATAAGCGTGGCGACGGCGATCTTCGCCCCCGGCCCCATGGGCACGGCCTGCCGGCGGACGAGATCCGGCGAATCGACAACAAGTACATCGGGATCATCCAGCCGCCGATCGAGGGCTTCCCAGCTCCCTTCGAGAAGAATGGTATCGCCCGGCATCAACTCCGGTTTGGTGTAGTCGATTTCCTCGCCGCCCCTCTGCACCGCCAGGACGATCAGGTCGCCATCTTCCGTTGCCAGACCGGGATACATCGGCCTTCCGATCAGGCCAGAGCGCGGAGGGATCATCACTTCGGCCAGCCCCGACCGGCGATTGAACGCCGGACTTCCGCCTTCCGACGATGCGTCCTCGCGAATGGCTAGATGCAGGCGTGATGCTGCATCTGCGACGGATTGCGCGGCGCCGCGAACGAGCAGGTAGTCTTCCGAGGTAACCGCACGGCCGCGAACCGGAAGGCCGGATGCGGAGGCCTGTACGGCCATGATCTGCAAGCCGTCGGAGCTTCCCAAATCAATGCTATCAGGCGACTGCCCGACCAAGGGGGAGCTCTTCCTGACGCGGAGCCTGAACAAGCCATCGCGCAGACCGTAGTGCTCGACCAAGGTCTGGGCGTGCTGGCTGAAGTCGGCGGGCAGCCGCGCACTGCTCTGGCGGGGCAGCAGGCGCTTGCCAAGGAGGAGGACGATGAGCATCGTCCCGGCAAGCAACGGTACACCGACAAGTGCAAATTCGGCAAAAGCGAACCCTTCGAGTCCCACATCCTCCAACGCCTCCGAGACGAGGAAATTCTTCGGGGCGCCCGTCAAGAGCAGGTTGGCTCCGGCATGCGCGGAAAATGCCAGCGGCATCAGCAGCTGGGCCGGCGACTGGCCGATGCGCGCCGCAGCTATCACGGCGACGGGCATCAGCGCCGCGACGGCGCCGCTTCCGCTAAGGAGCGACGTCAGGCAGCCAACGGCGGTCATAAGAATAAGGAGCAGCCGCGTGCGGTTGTTTTCGCCTGCCCGCGCCATGAGGATCTGTCCGGCCCATGCCGTCACGCCCGTCCTTTCGAGCGCGGCACTCACCACGAAGAGACTGGCGATAAACAAGACGGCACGGTCGCCGAAACCGGCGAAAGCCTGATCGAGAGTGACAAGGCCTGCAGTCCAAAGAGCAAGAGCCGCAGCGCAGGCGACGGCGATCACTGGAAGCTTGTTCCACGCAAACAGCGCAATCGTGGCAAAGATGATGAGACCGGTGCTTTGAATTGCAGTCACAACTCATCCCACCTGCTCGTGGTCCCGGGGCTCGACATGCCCCAGGCCGGTTTCAGCCTCTGTAAGCCGCGCCGGGACAGGAGGCTGGCACGCCCAGCCTCCGTGAGGTGCGATTGCCAGGTTCCGGTCACGAAGCCGCTGCTGGCGCCGCCTCGGCCTCGGCCTGGACGGCAGACAGCGCTTCGCGCAAAGCAGCTTCCTTGGTCTCGTCAAATGACGTCTGCAAGAGTTCGCCACCGACACCCTTGAGGTCGGCGAGGACCTTGTCGGTCGTCATCTTGCGCACCAGCAGGAAAAGGCCGGCCGTCCCCGGCTGAAGTGCACTTGCGGCGTCCTTCATGAAATTGTCGTTGATCCCGCTGTCGCTGAGTTGACCGCCAAGCGCGCCGGAGGCCGCGCCGAGTGCCGTTCCGGCAAGCGGCATAAGAAAGATGGCGCCAATGAGCGTCCCCCAAAGGGCGCCGGACATCGCACCGCGCGCGGTGAGATTGACGAGCTGGTTCAGCTTGATCTGTCCCTTCTCATTCTTGACGACGACAACGGCATCGCCGAGTTCGATCAGATAATCCCGTTGCAGCGACAGCACCTTCTGGCGCACTTCCTCTGCCTTTTCCTCCGTCGCGAAAGCGATGAAGACCAGATCGCTCATGTCAATATCCTCTCATTGAAACGCCAACTTTGCGGGATGCCAACGCAACACCAATCCTCGTCCTCCGGCTCGCCGGCACGATTGGTCCCGCATGCAAAGCCGAGGTGCGGCTTGCCCCAGCTATGCGAACGCTAGCAATTGACGCATCGACAAGGATGAGCGACGAATCCCAAGTTTACGCAGGCCGTCCCATTTTGGCCTTTCCTTTCAACCGGAGAATGCATGGCTAGCGACTGGCGGCCGCATCGAAGATCATGATCGGGGCGGTAACGATGAAGGTCGCGGCCGACCCGAGCGCATCTACCGCCGTTGTTGGGCGTGCAACATCGAGATCGGTGATCACCTGCCCCTGCAGCAGCCTGTCGCCGATCAGACGAACGACGTGGGGACTGGTGGCGTAAAGAGCGTGATTGATCCGGTCGCCCGAATTCAAGGCACTGAGATCCAGCACCGTAACGCCGGCAAGACCCGACAGGGCTCTTTGGTAGTCCTCCCGCGACAAATCGATCCCGCCGAGACGTGCGCCGCCGCGCGAAATGAATTGGGATAGCTGAAGCGCCCGGTCGTGCTGCGCGATGAAGACCGTGATCGGCGGCCGCTTCGGGCCCATGTCCTCGACTTGCCGCCGGAAAACGCCGACATCGAGGTCGGGCGACGCGAGAATTAGGCTGGCGACCTTGCCGGATACCCCTCCACGCCGCAAGGCGACGTGCCGGACTGCTTCAACGGCAAGCCACGCGCCCATCGAATGAGCGAGTATGACGACCTCGTCTATGGCTGAACTATCGATCGCGGCCTCCAGCAGATTTGCGAGGTCCGAACGCGAATAGGACGCATTGTCGAAATCACGCTTGTAGTCGAGTAAACGTCCGCGCGACGGCCAGGAGAAGAGGATCGGCACCGCCTCTGCGTCGGAGTCGTGAACCAGTTGCGCGAAACGGAAAACGGCTCGATCGAATGTCGTACTATAGCCATGCACGAAGACGAAGGCGCGGCGCTTGCGCGGAACGTTGGCGCGGAACGCGGCAGCGATATCCTCCCGGTCAATCGGCGCCACGGCATTGGCGACGAAGGTCCGCTCGGGATTGCCCGGAACCCGCCGCGGAAGCTGGAGCGTGCCGGCCTTGCGGCGACGCGGAACGGATACGACGATCCGGCTGTAGGAAACTGTCTTGCCCCGATCTCCGCCGAAGAGCATGTCAGGATTGTCGACCGGCGCACGTGTCGTCGCGGCAAGGATCGTGATTTGATCGGCATCCTGCGAAGGGGGCGCCACACGAAGCAGCCCCGTTTGCGGCGCAGCGCAGGCCAACAAGCCGACGTGGAAAACAGCAAGCGCGAACAGGCTTCGCCACCGCATTTTCTCGCCTCCGCTACGTATGGACGCCAATTTCGGCGTCTATAGGAGCCCAAGCCTGTTTTCACGGACTGTGCGGTTCACTCACCACATCTCTCACCTGCTTTAAGACTTCACACCCGGTCAAGGTCTCGTCCGATGAATTGAAATGCCGCTCGTAACTCCGGGACGCAGTGCGTAGCGCCGGGACTCTCGGCTCATGACTTATCACGCCGCCCGGCTAATCTCAGGCAGTCGGTCGGGACGCCTGCCTGTATTCGGCAGGCCGTGACGCCGGTCCCGGAGCGGGCATCTCAAAGGAACAGCAGGATTGAGCCCGGTAGCTCTCATCGCAACCATCATCGCCGCGGCGATCGTTCTTTTCGTTTGGAACAAACTGCCAGCCGTTGTTGTCGCGATGCTCGTATGCCTGTCCTTGTGGGCGTCAGGGATTCTCAGCCTCAGCGAGGCGTTTGCCGGTTTCGGCGATCCGGCTGTCATATTCATCGCGACGCTCTTCGTGGTCAGCTTCGCGCTTGAGGTCACAGGCGTGACCGCCTGGGCCGGGCAGCGTCTCATCCGGGCCGCGGGCGAAGAAAGCCGCACACGGCTTCTGGTCCTAATGATGAGTCTTGCTGCAGTCCTGGCGGCGCTCATCGGTGTCTACGGCGCCGTTGCGGCACTCCTGCCGGTCGTCGTTGTCATAGCGGTCCGTCTCAGGAGAAAGTCCTCGCAGCTTCTGCTGCCGCTCGTCTTCGCCGCGCATGCCGGCTCGCTGCTGACATTGACCGGTTCGCCGGTGAACGTGCTCGTTTCGGATGCCGGTATCGACGCAGGCGTGAAAGATTTCGGTCTCTTTGAATTCGCCCTCGTCGGCATTCCGCTCTTTGCCGGCAGCATGGCCATCATCGTTCTCTTCGGCGAGCGGCTTTTGCCGCAGCAAAACGGAGTGCCGATACCGGCGGACTTCAGCCGCCACGCCAGGACGCTGGTCGAGCAATATGGGCTTGGAAACGGCATCTACCGAGCGCGCATCCGCGCCACATCGCCGTTCGCGGGGCGCGAGCCGTCGGCGATCGACGTAACACACTATGAGGGCCTTCAGTTGGTGGCGGTACACGAGGGCGATACGGCTCAACCGATCCGCCGGCCGCATGCTGCCGAGAGCGATCATCTTCTTCTGCGCGGTGATCGCGAGGCCGTGGCCAGGTTCGCAGCGGACATGCATCTATCTTTCAGGGAGAGCGAGCTGCAATCCGGGGACGGTCGAGACACCCTGTTCAATCGCCAGTCAGGGTTGGCCGAAGTCGTTATCCCGCCGAGGTCAAGCCTGATCGGTCAAAGCGTCTTCCCCGGGATGGTGACCGCAAGCGGCGACCTTGTCGTTCTCGCGGTCCAGCGGGCCGGCAATCCTATCGATAAAGCCAGGGCGCAGGACAAAACGGGCGCGATAGTGCTTCGCGCCGGCGATACAATGCTGCTCCAGGGAACCTGGCAGGCGCTGGACGACCGCCTCGACGATCCGGACGTCCTGGTGGTCAGTTCGCCCGAGCTCGTGCGCCGGCAGGCCGTTCCGATGGGGTCAGGAGCAAAGCAGGCCGTCGCGATCCTGCTCGGCATGGTGTTTCTGCTCGCGACCGGCATTGTTCCCCCGGCCATCACGGGCGTTCTCGCTGCCGGAGCGGTCGTTCTTTCGGGGATCATGACCGCCGAACAATCCTACAGAGCGATCGGATGGACCACCGTCATCCTCATTGCAGCCATGAAGCCACTCTCCACCGCAATGATGGAAACCGGCGCCGCTCAAATGATGGCAAACCAGCTCGTCGATATCGTGGGGGGAACCAGCCCTACGGCATTCCTGGCGGGACTTTTCGTGCTGACGGCGGTTCTCGGCCAGTTCATCAGCAGTACGGCGACGGCCCTAATCGTGATTCCGATCGGCGTGACGGCGGCGGCCGGCATGGGCCTTTCGCCCCGCCCCGTGCTGATGAGCACTGCGATTGCCGCAGCTGCAGCCTTCCTGACTCCGATAGCATCCCCGGCGAACGCAATGGTCATGGGACCCGGCGGGTACACCTTCAGTGAATATTGGAAGCCGGGGCTGCCGCTCCTGGCATGGTTCTTCGTGGTTGCCGTCTTCATCGTCCCGCTGATCTGGTCGTTTTAGATCGATCGCAGGCGCCAGGATGGAGTCTTCTCAACGCCGGCCGGCAAGGCCGGGCACATGACATGATGGAGGAATGGATCAATGACGGCTGATGGCAACGAGGGACTGGACCGTCGTCGCTTCATGATCGCATCAGTCGCCACGGTGGGGGCGGCCGGGCTCATGGCGACAACGGCCAATGCCCAGGCGCAATCCGGTCAGGACGGCAGCGCGACGGCGAGCGAACAGGGTACTGTCTATACCGGCGATGTCGTTGAGGGAAAGCAGGTTATCTCCTCCCTCGACATTGAGGACCTCGAGCCGGGAAAGAAGCACAGCTTCTATTTCAAGGGCGTGCAGATGCCGACCGGCCAGACCTGGTACGTGTCGGTCATGGTGGCGAAAGGCGCCACGCCGGGCAAGCGGCTCGGGCTGATCAGCGGCGTGCATGGTGACGAGATGAGTCCCGTCCACACGATCCAGTCTGTAATGAACCAGCTCGATCCAACCGCGATGTCCGGAACGGTGATGGCGGTCTTCGACATTTCCCGCCCCGCGTTAGAGGGAATGACCCGGCGATGGCCAAGTTCGGGCCGCGGCATCGATCTTATCGACATCAACCGGCTGTTTCCCGGCAATGAACAGGCGCCGGAAGCGGCCATGCGCCATGCGGGTCTCGTTTTCAACCGGCTGCTTCGCGCCAATCTCGACTACGGGATAGACTTCCATACGGCTGCTACCGGAATGGACATGACGGCATTCCACCTCGCCCGCATGGACCTTCCAGATGTCCGCGCGATGGCGGAGCTCTACCCGATCGAACAGATCTTCGACAACAAGGCCGAGCCGGGTCTTCTTGCCAATGCCCTCATCGACGCCGGCATTCCGGCATTCACGCCGGAAATCGGCCGACCGCGCGTCTTCGACCATGAGATGATCGACCTGTTCGTGGAAGGAACGATGAACGTGATCAAGCATCACGGGATCCTGCCGGGGCAGATCGGTCGTACCGGCAGGGATTCGAACGTCTTCATCGCAGATGGAATGTTCCCCGTGATCACCACCCATGGAGGCTTCATCGAACTCCTTGTGCAGCTCAACGAGACCGTGGAGGCCGGCCAGAAGGTTGCGATCCAGAGGAACACGTTCGGCGAGGTGATGGCGGAATACACAGCGGCACGCGGCGGCAAGGTCGGTGCCAGACGGACAGACGCAACGGCCGAGCCCGGAACGCCGATCGTCTTCATGATATTTGACAGTGCCAGTGCCGTCGGAGGGGATGTGGTGGTCGAATAGCCTCTGTCACAATTTACCGAACCAGAGAGGAAAGCCCTATGTTGCGGATCGGAACGAAGTATCGCCACCTTGTCCATGATGCCGGCTGCGGGTGCTTCAGCCCGGACCTGCAGAGGGCCTCCCACCGGCTGGAAGTCCTGTCGCGACGCGGCTTTCTGTCCGGGCTGGCCGCGGCAGCCGCCGCCGGCACCTTTCCTGCACACGGCTTTGCGCAAGCGGAAGCCAAGCCGACGAAGGTCCTGCTCCGCAACGCGCGCCTCTTCGACAGCAAGACCGGTATGGTCGCCGACAATGTTCAAGTCCTTGTGGTCAATAACCGGATCGCTGGAACCGACCGTACCAACGCGCCGCCGCCGGAAGACGCAACCGTCATCGACTGCAGGAACGGCGTCATCATTCCCGGACTGATCGATGCGCACTGGCATGCCATCTTTGCCGCGGTGCCGCTGAACCTCCTTCTCGGTGGGGATCCAGGCATCATTTTTGCCGCATCGACGGCAGAGGCCGACCGCACGCTGATGCGTGGCTTCACGACCGTTCGAGACCTTGGCGGCTCCGTATTTTCGTTCAAGCAGGCCATTGACGCCGGCATGATTCCCGGGCCGCGAATCTACCCGTCCGGCGCGATGATCACCACCTCCGGCGGCCATGGGGACCTGCGCCTGCCGACCGAGATTCCGAGGGACGGCGGACGGCTGAGCGGGGGCGAACTTATGGGCGGATCCGCGATCGTGGATGGGATCGACGACCTGAAGCTGCGGATCAGGGAGCAGTTTCTGCAGGGCGCATCGCAGATCAAGCTTGTCGGCAGCGGCGGTGTATCGTCGCCGCGCAGCCCGCTGGACATGACGACGTTCAGCGAGGAAGACCTGCGCGCGGCCGTGAGCGTCGCAGAGGACTGGAACAGCTATATCGCGATCCACGTCTATACGTCGCGCGCCGTGCAGCGTGCCCTCAAGGCCGGCGTGACCTGCATCGAGCACACCCACCTGATGGACGAAGAGACGGCGGTCATGATCGCCGAAAAGGGCGCATGGCTGAGCATGCAGCCCTTCCTGACGATGGCGGACGCGGCATCCCAGAGCGGGCCGGGTGTCGAGCGGGCGCAACAACTCTTCGCAGGGACGCCGAAAGTCTACGAATATGTGCGCAAGCACGGCATCAAGACCGCCTGGGGCTCAGACGTGCTCTTTTCACCGGAACTCGGCCCCCGGCAGAACATCATGCTGACGCATCTGAGCAACTGGTATCGCAACGCCGAAGTGCTGCAAATGGCGACTTCCGGCAATGCGGAGCTGCTCGGGCTCTCCAGCCTGCGTAATCCCTATCCCGGCAAGCTCGGCGTCATCGAGGAAGGCGCCCTGGCCGACCTTCTCGTTATCGACGGCAATCCAGTCGACGACATTGCCCTGCTCGAAAACCCGCAAAAGAATTTCACGGTGATCATGAAAGATGGGCGCCTGCACAAGAACACCCTTTGAGAACAGGCGGCAGTTCGCGTGCTTTCCTTGCGTCGCCTGAAGAAGCCCGGACCGAATAGCGTCGGCCCACCATCCGCCCGGACGGACCTGCTGGACCGCATGAAAGGAGCGATATGCGCTGCGGGCGCCCTCCTCGCGCTAGTGGCAGAACCGACGGCGGCGGCGGGTCCATACCTGACCGGACAGGATTGCGTCGTCCTCGTGCATGGCCTTGCCCGCGGCACCGGCTCATTCTGGCTGGTGGAAAAAACCCTCACACGGAAGGGGTACTATGTCGTAAACGCCGACTATCCCTCAACGACGGCAAGAATAGCAGAGCTCGTGGAGCACCTCGGCGCCGCGGTCGAACGATGCGGCTCGCGTCCTGTTCATTTCGTGACGCACTCGCTTGGGGGAATCCTCGTCCGCTACTTACTCGCTTACCATTCTCGGCCGCAACTGGGCCGGATAGTGATGTTGGGATCTCCAAATCATGGTTCGGAGATCGTTGACCTGTTCGGCGATCTGCCGCCATTCGAATGGATCAACGGTCCGGCCGGACAGGAGCTGGGGACGGGAGCAGATGCAATACCGAACCTCTTGCCCAGACCCGACTACCCTATCGGCATTATCGCGGGCGATATCTCGGTCAATCCCATCTTCAACGCGATGCTTCCGGGGCCGAACGACGGAAAGGTTACCATCGAATCCACGAAGCTCGAGGGCGCAGCCGACCATCTCGTAGTGCACGCGACGCATACCTTCATGATGTACAATCCAATCGTCGTCATCGAGATGTTGAATTTTCTTGAGAACGGCGCATTCCAGCATGGCCTTTCATTCTCGGTCGCGTCCAGACAGCTTGCAGCGGCTTTCGAATAAAGGACGCCCGAACTACTTTCATTTGCGGTCCTATTTCCGCAGGCTCACCAACACGTCATTCGTCCCGACGAGCTGCACGTGTCCTGGCGATACGACTTCAAAGCGGATTACGCCATCGAACGCTGCCAGAAGCGCCCGTTCCTGATCCATCAGCGGTTGATCGCAAAGCATCATCGATGCGCCGGTCTCCGAGAGTTTCAATCCCTCTCCCGACAGCGTGAAACCGCCGAAGAACCGGTTGCAGGATCCGTTGCCGTGAATGCGGCCATCCGGCTCGAAGGTAAGCGTCGGTTCGGATTTCCCGACAGTGGCCTTCCCGCCGATGGCGTCAATTTTCCAGTCTCCGTGAAGAAGACTTGCAGGATCGCCGCCGCATCCTGTCAGGTGACGTTTGCCGACGACCAGTGTTATCGTTTTCGGATGGGGCATTCCCGTCATCGTGTCGGAGCAGCCCTTATCGGCGATCGTAAGGGTGAAAGCCTCCCCTCCGACAACAGCGGAATAGGTTTGGCCATCCTCTGTTTCAACCGCCGTGGGCACGGGCTCGATGGAAAGAGCCTTTCCGTCCTGAGCGTGAAACGTGATCGTTCTCTCGGTCATCTCCAACTGCCAGCCCGGCTCGTTACCACGGGCGCTCAAGGTCACTGCTTGCGCTGCATGCGCCGCAACAAGGCTCACGCCGAGCACCGTGCTCGTTCGTACGAGGGATCGGATCATAACTGTCTTGATCATGGTCAGAGGCTCCAGGCGACAATGGCAGTTCATGGCCCGTTGCCGGAGAATAGTCGATGCGCTACGTCGCCTTGAGCCTGAAGAGGCATGAAATAGGTACGGTAGACCCGGATTTGGGATTGTCTGCTCACCTCCTCCGCCACGCGTTACTCCGCGACTGTATCGTTTCGCCTCAGCGGTTCACCGACTTGACACATCGTTAATGATCTTCGCTCCGATTTATGGCCGCCCCAAGACGAACATTGCAACCTCGGGAAGAATCGGCTTACCTTTCAATCAGCCTGCCGTTTGCGCGACACTATCGGAATTCATGCTTGCTTACTCTTGAGTTCAAGGAGCTATCATGGACGCACAGGTGGAACAGGGACGGAAGCCCACCGATCCCTTGCTGGATGATCCCCTGGATTGCGCGATCGAATGTGATACCGCCTGTGCGTCTGCGCACGAGCGCTTCGAGTTCTTTCGCAGCTGGCACTCGGACATCGTCGATGTCGGCCTTCGATGCGGCGAGATCGTTACCTTCAAGGCGCAGGAGAAAATCTGGCAACTCGGCGACCTGGCATTCGCCGCGATCGACTATTCTCCCCATCACCTCCTCCGCTGGGAGCATAAAAAGAAGCCGGCGGTCGATCATTGGTTGGTGACCGTGAAATTTTCACCCGGAGCCGGCTCGATCGAGGGAAAGCCGCAGCGAAAGCTCCGCATGAAAAACCTGGCGGCGCCCGACATCTGCGAAACCGAAGGCGCAATCATTGCGCTTTTTCTTCCCCACAGCGCGATCGCCGCCCCTCTCCATCCGGAGATCGCGGAGAGCGCGGCCGAATTCCTCGCGGACTATCTAACCCTACTTCATCGCAATCTTGCCCATCTTAGGCAAAGCAACATCTCCGGGGTCGTCGCAGCCACCGAGCACATGGTCGCGGCAGCGGTTGCCCCTTCCCAGGAAAGGCTGGAGCAGGCACAAGCGCCATTCGACGCCGTAATCACCACACGTGCCATCCGCGCGATCGAGGCGAGGCTTTCAGACCCGGAATTGTCCCCGGACTTGCTATGCCGAAGCATTGGTGTTTCCCGGTCGCGCCTCTACCGAATTTTCGAGCCGGCCGGAGGTATCTCGAACTACATCCGCCGCAAACGCCTGCTTGAGACGCGACGCGCGCTCTCGAACAGTGCAGATGGACGCTCGGTCTCGAACATTGCCGAGAGCATGGGGTTCATGGACCCGTCGACCTACAGCCGCATGTTCAAACGGGAATTCGGCCTATCTCCGAAGGGAGCGCGGACCCTTGGGTGGGAAGGGATTCAGCATTCCACCTGGCTGAGCATCGACCAGCCCGCCGGCTGCGCCTGTACCCTTAACAGCCTCCTGATCAACAACTCGCTGAGGCTGTCGATAAACGCCGGTTGCTGAGGGTACGGGTGGCTGCGATGTGTAGCCGCCGAACTATTGTTGTCATCGCCCTCGGAACGAATTGGACGGCGTATCCATAATTGGGATTCGCTGCATATGTTAAAAGCTTTTGGCGCGACTAGACTTGCCGACACCGCCTGACCCTATTTTCGGTCTGGAACAACCTTATGTGGAGGTGGCGAAATTGGTCTTCGTGGTTTCCGGGCAGTCCCGCTGCTGGGACAGGTCGGCTTTTGAGGTCGCTCTAGCCGGAATATGACTGGTCACGGCGCAAGAAGCGCCCCTCGTCCGTTCCGCGATGAACCTTCCAAGTATGCGCGCTCGATATCGATACTTCCCCGGCACCGGGTTCACAAACCCCTCCAGCTACAGCCGGAATTCAAGACGGAATCGGCATTATGGCACCCAAGGAACCACGTGAACTCAACCGGAAGGGCTTAGATCACTCGGCCTGCATTGCTGTCGGTGAAACCGGCGAGGCGTCCAACTCGCTGCCATCTGTCGATCAACAATTTACACGGCCTTGCGCTATCGCCCAAACGGTGGGGTGGTCCATGCTGGACAAG
The DNA here is from genome assembly GCF_051400715.1 of Neorhizobium descurainiae. Lineage (NCBI taxonomy): Bacteria > Pseudomonadati > Pseudomonadota > Alphaproteobacteria > Hyphomicrobiales > Rhizobiaceae > Neorhizobium > Neorhizobium descurainiae. The sequence continues at coordinate 9,521 of NZ_JBLFFK010000027.1, read as the reverse complement.
GCTCAAGCCGTAACGGAGAGCAACCCAGAGCCCCCTCTAAAGTGCGTCATCGACGTAGACACCTCCGCCGCACCTCCTGCGGAACAGTTCGATCTTTACAGAACTTGGCATTCCAGCTTGGTGGATATCGTGCTCCTGCGGGATGAGTTCAAATCTTTCGCGGCGCGCCAAACGGTTTGGCGGCTGGGCAATCTTACATTGTTGTCCCTGGAATATCCCGGCATGAGATATCGCCGGCGCTGGAGCAGCAGGAAGAACCCGGTTTTTGATCACTGGGTTCTTTCTGTTCCCCATACAGTTTCTACGGACGGACGGCCAGCGCAGGTTGGAAAGCTGCGCTGGCAATGTCTTGCCGTACCGCATGAGGACCAGGGTGAGGACGATGGTTTCCTCGCGCTTTTCCTTCCGCGGGATTTTGCGTTCTCGCGACCGTGCGATCTCGCCATACGCCCGGAAATGGCGCTCTTCATCGCCGACTATATCCAACTCCTCCATCGCTCACTTCCGGATCGAACGGAACGCGATGCCGAATACATTGCCGTTGCGACGGCCAATCTGATTGCCGCTTGCATCACCCCCTCCCGCAATCACCTGTTCGAGGCAGAAGGGCCGATCAACGCGGTAATCATGGCGCGTGCGAACAAGCTTATCGCCGCACAGCTCTCAGACTGCGATCTCTCGCCAGAAAAGCTCTGTAAAGACCTGAACGTGTCCCGGTCGCGGCTCTATCGGATTTTCGAGCCGACCGGAGGCATCTCCGGCTATATCCGACGCCAACGCCTGCTGCGCACCAGGGACATCCTTGCCGACGGCACGGACAGTCGGTCGATTTCAGCGATCGCCGAGGAATGGGGTTTCATGGACGCATCAACATACAGCCGGATGTTCAGGCGTGAATTTGGCATGACTCCGAAAGAGGCCCGCGATACGGGCTGTCTCGGGATCAAGAATCCGTGGATTCCTCCCGGGGGAAAGCCAGTCGACACGGCAGCCCCGTCCCTGACCTCTCTCCTGACGAACAGCTATCTCGGAGGCAAATTATACCGACCGCAATAGAGCCTGCCCTCACATGCTTCCCGCAACGGCGGTACGCGCTGGTGGTCACCGGGAGTTTCAACCCCGGCTGAGGCATTGACTTTTATGGAGTAGAACGGATGGGAATTCCCGCCAGCATTCCTTGCGCCCTCCTCGCCTCGCTGGTCGCAGCTTCGCAGTTTATGCCCGTTCCAGCGCGCGCTGACGACACGCCAAAGGTTTCAACTTTCACCGTTATACTGGAAGACGTTTCGCCAAAACACGAATTCGTGGGCCGTGTGGAAGCACTCAATGCCGTCGATATTCGTTCACGCATCGAGGGCTTCATCGATGAGCGGCTATTCGAGGAAGGTTCCTTCGTCGAAAAAGGCCAGGAGCTGTTCCGGATGGACAGCCGGGCGCTCGACATAGCGCTGATTGATGCGAAGGCCGCCCTTATCCGCGCTGAGGCAACCCTGCTCGATGCCGAGCGGCAGCTGGCGCGGAACCGGTCGCTAAACCAGTCGGTCGCCCAAGCCGTACGCGAGCAGAGCGAGACGACGCGCGACACGGCCGCCGCGAGCGTCCAGTCGGCTGAAGCGGCCGTAAGGCAGGCCGAACTCAACCTCAGCTACAGCCACATCACCTCTCCCTTGAAAGGACGCATCGGGACGGCCGCGCTTGCGGCAGGCAGTTTCGTCAACTCCGCCTCGCCGGCGTTGGCGCGCGTCGTGCAAATGGACCCTATTCGGGTGGTCTTCTCAGTGAGCGACCGCGCCTTGCTGGATCTGCGGAAAGCCGCCGGAGGCGCGAGCAAGGACGACCTTGCCAACCGTTACGAAACGACCCTCAGGCTGTCGAACGGGCAGGTCTATCCGCACAAGGCACCGATCGAGTTCCTGGGAAGCGAAGTTGATGAGCGAACAGGGACCCTGCCGGTCCGGACGCTCTTCCCCAACTCCGACCACCTGCTCGTCCCCGGCCAGTTCGTGACGGTCGTCGTCTCCGAAACCACACGGATCGAACGTCCGACCGTCCCTTTAGGCGCGGTACAGCAGGACCGCGATGGCAAATACGTCATGCTGGTGGATGCGGGCAGTAAAGTCGTTCGGCGCCGGATCACGGTAACCGAGCAGGCGCATGGAAACTGGATCGTCGAAACCGGATTGGAGGGCGGCGAAAGCGTGATTGTCGACGGACTCCAAAACATTGCGGAAGGATCCGTGGTCGAGATCGTCGCGGAGGCAGCCTCCGCCGCAGGCACGTCCCAGCCGGCGGTGTCCAGATGAATTTTTCCGCCCCGTTCATCGACCGCCCTCGTTTCGCAATGGTGATCGCGGTCGTCATGCTGATCGCCGGCGTGGTCGCTCTCCTGCAGATTCCGGTTGCGCAGTTTCCCCAGATCACGCCGCCGGAAGTCCAGGTCTCCGCCAGCTATCCGGGTGCCAACGCGACGGTGATGACAGACAGCGTCGGTGCGCCGATCGAAGAACAGGTGAATGGCGTCGAAGGCATGATGTACATGTCCTCGTCCAGCACCGACAACGGCACCTACAGCCTGACCGTAACCTTTGAGGCGGGGACGGACCCCGCAATAGCCCAGGTCAACGTCCAGAACCGGGTGGCTCTGGCGACGCCCCGCCTTCCGGCCGCCGTCACTCAGGCCGGGGTGACAGTCCGCAGCCGGTCGTCCAGCATGCTGCTCGGCCTGTCGATCTATTCGCCGAAGGGGACCAGAGACGAGGTCTTCATCAGCAACTATGCGACAGTGAACATTCGCGATGCCATCGCCCGCCTTCCCGGCGTCGGCGAGGCAAGCGTTTTCGGGCCGACATACAGCATGCGCATCTGGATGAACCCCGACCGGATGGAGGCACTGGGCATTACGGCAGCTGACCTGACATCGGTGATCCAGGCCCAAAATGCCCAGGCCTCAGCCGGCCAGATCGGTTCGCCTCCCGCTGCAACAGGGCAGCAGCTGCAGCTGACGGTGATGGCGCGCGGGCGGCTCGCCGACGAAGCCGAATTCGGCGACATCATCGTCAGGAGCAATCGGGACGGCGGCGTGGTCCGGCTTCGCGACATCGCACGTGTGGAGCTCGGCGCCCAGTCCTACGACACGGCCTCCACCCTCAACGGCCATCCGAGTGCGACGGTCGTCGTCTACCAGTCGTCCGACGCCAATGCGCTTGCGGTATCGACGGCCGTGCTCGCCGAACTGGAGAAGCTTTCGACGCAGTTTCCGGATGACGTTGCCTATACGCTTGTCTTCGATACGACATCCTTCGTGCGGGAGACCATCCGCGAGATCTTCGCGACGCTCGCGATCACTTTCGTGCTCGTCGTGGCCGTGGTCTTTGCATTCCTGCAGGATTGGCGCGCAACGGTCATCCCGACCCTGACGATTCCCGTGTCGCTGATCGGCGGCTTTGCCGTTCTCTACCTGCTCGGCTATTCGGCGAACACGATCACGCTCTTTGCCGTTATTCTGGCGATTAGCCTCGTGGTGGACGACGCGATCATCGTCGTGGAAAATGTCCAGCGGCTGATGAGCGAGCACGCCATGGATATCCGCACCGCGACCCACACCACCATGCAGCAGGTCACCGGTCCGATCGTCGCGACGACACTGGTTCTCGCCGCACTGTTCGTACCGGTCGCGTTCCTGGCCGGCATCACCGGCGAACTCTATCGCCAGTTCGCGGTCACCATCCTCGTGACGATCGTCTTCTCGACGATCAACGCCCTCAGCTTGAGCCCGGCGCTATGCGTGCTCATCCTCAGGCCTGCGCCAGAACACAAGAGCGGGATTTTCGGCAAGCTGAACAGCGGCCTGGATGCATCCCGCCGCTTTTATCTGCGGCTGTTTGCGATCTTTGCGCGCCGTCTCGCACTTGCAGGCCTTCTCTTCGTCGCCGTGGTTGGCGGCATCTACGGCTTCTATCGCGTTCTGCCGACCGGCTTCGTGCCGGCCGAGGACCAGGGATATCTGTTCATGAACGTGCAGCTTCCAAACGCGGCGTCCCTGGAGCGGACGCAGCAGACGATTGCTCAAGTCAGTTCCCTCCTGCAGCAGACCCCGGGCATAGCCAATACCATCGGCATTGCCGGTGCCAGCATGGTCGGCGGTGGCGGTTCCAATAGCGGCATGATCATTTCCGCACTGGAACCTTGGGGCGAGCGCGGGCCGGACCAGAGTGCCTTCTCGCTGATCGACCGGCTGCGCCCTGAGCTTGCAGCTATATCGACCGCATCGATTGTGCCATTCAATCCGCCTGCAATCCCCGGACTCGGTGCGACTGGGGGCTTCGACTTCCGCCTACAGGCAAGAGCGGGGCAAAGCCAGCAGGAACTTGCCGAAGTCATGCGCGACCTGATCATTCGCGCGAACCGGACGCCCGGACTTGCCGGCATGTTCAGCACCTTCTCGGCCAATGTTCCGCAGCTTTACCTCGACATCGACCGAAAGCGCGCCGAACTCTACAGCGTTTCGCCCGCGGCGATCTTCAGCACGCTGCAGGCTCATCTTGGATCGGCCTATGTCGACGACTTCAACATCTTTTCGAGGGTGTACCAGGTTCGGCTGCAGGATGAGCCGTCCTTTCGCCAACGCATCGAGGACATTCAGCGACTGAGGGTGCGAAGCCAGCCCGGAGACCTCGTTCCGCTCCAGAGCATGCTTTCGATCTCGACGATCTACGGGCCAAGTTCGGTCAACAGATACAATCTGTTTTCATCCGCCTCGATCAACGGTCAGGCCGCAGCCGGAACCAGCACGGGCCAGGCGCTCGAGATCATGGAGGAATTGGCCACGGAGGCGATGCCGGCCGGCTTCGGCTTCGAATGGACGGGGCTTGCGCTTCAGGAGCAGCAAGCGGGTAACGAGACGGTACTCATCCTCATCATGGGCATCGTTTTCACCTATCTCTTCCTCGTCGCCCAGTATGAAAGCTGGAGCGTGCCGGTCGCCGTCATGCTATCGGTCTCCGTCGCGGTCGTTGGCGCGTTGGGCGCTCTCGTCGTCGGAGGGATCGATCTCAACATCTACGCGCAGATCGGTCTTCTGCTGCTCATCGGCCTAGCGGCCAAGAATGCCATCCTCATCGTGGAATTCGCAAAGGAGCGCCGCGAGGAAGGCATGAGCATCGTCGAGGCGGCGACCGAAGGCACATCCCAGCGCTTCCGGCCCGTGCTGATGACCGCGCTCGCCTCGATTCTGGGTGTCGTGCCGCTGGTCGTCGCTTCGGGCGCCGGCGCCGGCAGCCGCCAGGCGATCGGCTCCACGGTTCTGGGAGGCCTTCTACTCGGCACGGTCCTTGGGCTGATCGCGATTCCGGTGCTCTACGTCGTTATCCAGACGGTGCGGGAAACACTCAAGCAACGGCTTTTCGGTGTGAATTCCAACGGCACCGTATCCGACGCCGCCGGAGAGTAGACGGCCTTCGTCCTCTTCCGGAGCAGGCCGGCAGTCATACGCTCAATGGAGCATTTCCCGCCCGGGGTAGCGCGCCCGGTTTTCCTCGGGCGTGGATTTGGCCGGCAGCACCGGCACGAGCGCCTTGAACGCCCCCTGCCCCAGCAGCATGAGCCAGGTGACGAGAACGAAAGTGGAGGTCAAAACCGGCATCCCGATCGGCTTGAGGAAGATGGCGACAGATGCCCAGAGCCAGCTCGCGACGACGGCCCCGAAAACGGCATAGAGCAGACTCCGCCAGGTGAGGACCAGGAAGACGCCGCCGAGCGCCATGGCGGTCAGGGCGGAGTTGTAGCCAAAGAGGCCGTCCCGTACCGCCCCTTCGGGACCGCCATAGAGGGCTGCCGTCACGGTGCCGACGATCGCGCCGAGCAGCCCCATCGCAGCGCAGATGCGGGAGTTCAGGGCAATGGCGACAAGAATGACGTAGCCGGAGATCCAGTTGTCCTGGAAGAAAATCTGTCCGATCGATGTTCCTATTCCCTCGTACCAGGTTGAGAGTACATAGGGCACCGTTTCGGAAAATTGCTCGGGGGAAATTGGCTTGGCCATCGGACCCGCATCAATCGCATCGAACTTCAGGACGGCGAAGAGAAACAACCAGCCGACGAGGACAAAGGGCATGGTCAGAGGGGCAACCTTGTGCGGCCTCAGGACAGCGCCCATGCTGGCAAATGCCATTGTGGTGAAGGCGGCAGCGCAGATGAGATAGACAGCCATCGCGGCGGACGGCACCGCACCGGTTCGGAAATCCTCGCTGGTGAATGCAATGAGGGCCAGCCCGACCAGCGCGCCGTTGAAACCGTACAGCCCGTCACGCATCATGCCCCTGTCGGCCTTGAGGAGAAGGGCCGTCGCCGTGCTCGATATGACGCCGAGGATGCAGATCGCGGCGTAAATCCACGAGTTCCAGGCGAGCGCGAGAAGGATCACCAGCCCCGACAGCGGATTGTTCTGGAAGACGACCTGCCCGACGCCCCGCAAAGACCAATCGACGAAGGACAGGGATGGATGATCACGAAAACGATCCAACTGCATTGATCTCTGCTCCTCATGAAGATTTGCGGACCGGCATATTCACTCGTCAATCCGCGTGGCGACCGATGGAGGCCCGGGCGCGGCATCCGCGCCCGGTTTTTCTTCCGTTCCTAGAAAAGGAAGTATCGCTGCGACATCGGCAGGACGTCGGCCGGCTCGCAGGTGATCAGCTCTCCGTCGACACGCACGTTGTAGTTCTGGGGATCGACCTCCAGCTTCGGAGTGAGGCTGTTGTGCACCATGTCCTTCTTGCGCACCGTCCGCGTGCCCTTGACGGCAACAAGCTGCTTCGAGAGCTTCAGCTTCTCGCCGATCCCGTCGTCGAGCGCGGCCTGCGAGACGAAGGTGACGCCCGTCGAACCCAGAGCCCGGCCGAGCACGCCGTACATAGGGCGATAATGGACCGGCTGGGGTGTCGATATCGACGCGTTCGGATCGCCCATCGGTGCGATCGCGATCATCCCGCCGATAATCACCAATTGCGGCTTGACCCCGAAGAAAGCCGGCTTCCAAAGCACGAGGTCAGCACGCTTGCCGACCTGGATGGAGCCGATCTCGTGGGCAAAGCCATGCGTGAGCGCCGGATTGATCGTATATTTGGCGACGTAGCGCTTGACACGGAAGTTGTCGTTCCGATCGCTATCCTCCGGCAGAGGACCGCGCTGCACCTTCATCTTATGCGCAGTTTGCCAGCAGCGGAGCGTCGTCTCGCCGATGCGGCCCATTGCCTGGGAGTCCGACGACATCATCGAAAAGACGCCGAGATCGTGAAGGATGTCCTCCGCGGCTATCGTCTCCCGCCGAATGCGCGACTCGGCGAAGGCGACGTCCTCAGGGATTTGGGGGCTGAGATGGTGGCAGACCATCAGCATGTCGAGGTGCTCGTCGACCGTGTTGATCGTGTAGGGCCGTGTCGGGTTCGTGGAAGAGGGCAGGACATTCTCCTCCCCCGCCGCGGTGATGATGTCGGGCGCATGGCCGCCGCCGGCACCTTCCGTGTGGAAACTGTGAATGGTCCGGCCTTTCATGGCAGCGAACGTGTCGCGCACAAAACCGCTCTCGTTGAGCGTATCGCTATGGAGCGCGACCTGGATGTCCATTTCCTCGGCGACCGTGAGGCAATTGTCGATCGCCGCGGGCGTTGTGCCCCAGTCCTCATGCAGTTTCAGACCCACGACGCCCGCGCGGATCTGCTCCCGCAACGGGTCGGGCAAGCTGACATTGCCCTTGCCGAGCAGACCGACATTGATCGGCAGCGCTTCAACCGCCTCGAGCATCCGGTGGATTGCCCAGGGACCGGCTGTCACAGTCGTTGCTAGCGTGCCGACGGTCGGGCCAATGCCTCCGCCGACGAGCGTGGTCGTTCCGCTTGCCAGCGCTTCTTCGGCCTGCTGAGGGGCGATGAAGTGGATATGCGTGTCGATACCGCCCGCCGTGAGAATCCGACCCTCGCCCGCGATGACATCCGTTGCACCACCGACGACAATGGTGACGCCTGGCTGGATGTCCGGATTGCCGGCCTTGCCGATACCGGAAATGCGGCCATTCTTGATGCCGACATCGGCTTTGATGATGCCCCAGTGATCGACAATGGTGACGTTCGTGATGACCAGGTCGGCGACCTCGGCCGCCGGGCGCTGTCCCTGTCCCATTCCGTCGCGGATCACCTTGCCGCCGCCGAAGGTCACTTCCTCGCCGTAGACGGTGCGGTCTTCCTCGATCTCAATGACGAGTTCCGTATCGGCCAGCCGCATCCTGTCGCCCTTGGTAGGGCCGTAAAGATCGGCATAGGCCTGTCGTGTGATCGTTCCCATCGGTGCCTCCTACAGCTTGCCCATGACCTTGGCGTTGAATCCGTACACCTCGCGCTTGCCGGCGAGCGCCACGAGCTCCACGGTGCGCTCCTGGCCCGGCTCAAAACGGACCGCCGTCCCTGCCGGGATGTTGAGGCGGAAACCCTTTGTGGCTTCACGGTCGAAAAGCAGGGCCTCATTCGTTTCGTAAAAGTGGTAGTGCGAGCCGACTTGAATGGGCCTGTCGCCGGAGTTAGCGACGTCGACCTTGCATGTCTGCCGCCCCGAATTCAGCTCAATGGAGCCATCATCGACAAAATATTCGCCGGGAATCATAACAGCCTCCTCAGGGAATCGGGTTGTGGACGGTGACGAGCTTCGTGCCGTCCGGGAAGGTTGCCTCAACCTGGATGTCGTGGAGCATCTCGGGCACGCCCTCCATCACATCCTCGCGGGTAAGAAGCGTCGCGCCGTAGGACATGAGGTCGGCAACGGTTCGCCCTTCGCGGGCAGCCTCCAGTAGAGCCGCCGAGATATAAGCCACGACCTCGGGATAGTTCAGCTTCAGCCCTTTTGCCTTGCGGCGCTCGGCGACCAGTCCAGCTGTAAAGATCAGTAGCTTGTCCTTTTCACGCGGTAGCAGTTCCATGGGTTGGTCCTCATCGTTTCAGTTCATGTTGCCCAGATGCGTGGAGCAACGGCCTTCTTCATCAGGCCCTGCTCGCGGAGGATGCTCCATGCCTGGAGAAAGAGCGCCTTGCCTTCCGACATGCGCTGGCCGAGGTAGCGGCAGACGATCACGCGTTCGAGCTGGCTTACCGAAAAGACGCCGTGCGCCGCCTCGCCCAGGTGATTGCGGATGCGTTCAACCGTGTTCTCAAGCGCCGGCCCGGCATAGACCATCGTTCCCATGATGGGCCGGCCGGCAAAAATGAACGGCGCATCCAGAGCCTCCGGTGCACGCGAAAAAGCCACCTGCTCGAACCAGATGGGCTCGCCGCCGCGGACTATTTCGACGCGCTGGCGAAGGCGCCCGCCGGCGAAGCGTTCGCCCGCGGCCGGCCGGCCGAGGCTGACGAAATCCCACCCGATAGAGCGTTTCATGTTTTATTTGAAGCGTATCCGGCATTGACAAGATAATTGGTGCACTCGTCTGGACCGATGGTCTTGACGAGTGAGCCGAGATATCGCCAGGTGTCTTC